>NZ_JBVAPG010000212.1:0-11558 GCF_055413685.1 Bradyrhizobium sp. LeoA1Lang
TTCTCGAAACTGAAGCGTTTCAGGCGCGTTGCTACGCGCTACGAAAAAACCGCACGAAATTACTTCGCTGTCGTCGCTATCGCCGCAACTCTGCTCTGGCTAAGATAACTGTCCACGCGACCTAGCGCCTACGTAAGGTATGCGACATACCAGCTTGCAAACAATCCGCGTGGTGGACCACTTTCCGAGCTACTTTGTCGCAGTTGGGCTGTTACCGGTCATTCGGGAAGAAAAAAAGAAAGGCCCCGGAGCAGGGGCCATTCGTTCAAACAAAATGTGAGTCTCGTGGGCGTCACCCCGACGACATTCGCCGCCGGAATTCGTGTCGCTATGGGGCCTTAGAGGCCGAAGCGCGGCAGGTCGCCGTTGCGGATGGAGATCTCGGCGCTCTTCATCAGCAGCCGATCGATCGTGGCCATCAAACGTCCCCACAGCGAGGTCGGCGCCGAAATTGCGATGGAAGCAGTCTTGGACATGATGTCCCCCTTCTCTGAAGTTGCAGCGGAACTCCGCTTCATGATCTGGGGACTATTTATGTATACCAGATGCCAGTGACCACGCATTTGTTTGCATAGCAGCATCCGCTTTCTGCAGTGCAGCATAAACCGGTTGTTTGGCATTCCGAATGTCAAAAAGGCCGCCGGGAACCCGGCGGCCTTTTGCTTCCAAGTTGGTAACCCTCTTACTCAGCCGCCTGCTTCTGCGGCGGAGCGAGCGCGCCGGAGTCGTGGATCTCGGCGACCTGGTGATCGGTGAAGCCGAGCACCTGGCGCAGCACCTCGTCGGTGTGCTCGCCAAGCAGCGGCGAGCGAAGCACTTCGCTCGGGCTGTCCGACAGCTTGATCGGGTTGCCGACCGACAGGTATTTGCCGCGGGTGGGATGGTCGACCTCGACCACGGTGCCGGTCGCCCGCAGCGACTGGTCCTCGGCGAGTTCCTTCATCGACAGGATCGGGCCGCAGGGGATGTCGTATTGGTTGAGGATCTCCATCGCCTCGAACTTGGTCTTGGTCGTAGTCCACTGCTCGATGCGGGCGAAGATCTCGTTCAGCCGCGGCAAGCGTGCCGCCGGCTTGGCGTAGTCCGGATGCGTCTTCCAGGTGGGCTCGCCGATCACGTCGCAGATCTTCTCCCAGACCGGCGCCTGCGTGATGAAGTAGATGTAGGCGTTGGGATCGGTCTCCCAGCCCTTGCACTTCAGGATGCGCCCGGGCTGGCCGCCGCCGGAATCATTGCCCGCGCGCGGCACGGCGTCGCCGAACGGAATGCCTTCGCCGAACTGGCTGTATTCCTTGAGCGGGCCATGGGCGAGACGCTGCTGGTCGCGCAGCTTGACGCGGCAGAGGTTGAGCACGCCGTCCTGCATCGCCGCGGTGACTCGCTGGCCCTTGCCGCTCTTGGTGCGGTGGAACAGCGCGGTGACGATGCCGAGGGCAAGATGCAGTCCCGTGCCGCTGTCGCCGATCTGTGCGCCGGTGACGAGCGGCACGTCGTCGCGGAAGCCGGTGGTCGAGGCCGCGCCGCCCGTGCACTGCGCGACGTTCTCATAGACCTTGCAGTCTTCATACGGCCCCGGGCCAAAGCCCTTGATGGAGGCCACGATCATCTGCGGGTTGATCTGTTGGATCTTCTCCCAGGGAAAGCCCATGCGGTCGAGCACGCCGGGGCCGAAATTCTCCACCAGCACGTCGCACTTCTTGATCAGCGCGGTCAGGACTTCCTTGCCCTTCGGGTTCTTGGTGTCGAGCGTGATCGAGCGCTTGTTGTGGTTGAGCATGGTGAAATACAGGCTGTCCACGTTCGGGACGTCCTGCAACTGGCCACGCGTGATGTCACCGACGCCCGGGCGCTCGACCTTGATCACGTCGGCGCCGAACCAGGCCAGGAGCTGGGTGCAGGTCGGCCCCGACTGGACATGGGTGAAATCGAGAATGCGAACGCCCGTAAGCGCCTTAGTCATCTGTCCTCTCCTTGTTACTACCTGTTGCTGTCATGCCCACGAAGGCGGGCATCCAGTAATCACCGTCGATTCAGTCGGGCTCAGTGTTCGCCTCACGATAGCTCGGCGGCTACTGGATCCCCCGCCGGAGCCTGTCATCGGGCGGCCATTCGGCCGACCCGTTGGCGGGGAATGACGCCGTTCAGTTGATCCGTTACTTCTTCTTCAGAACGCTCTGCGGATTGAGATTGCCGATGCGGCCGCTCTCCGAGCCGGCCGCCGGATCGATCACCGCGTTGATCAGGGTCGGCTTGCCGGAGTCCATCGCCGCATTGACGGCACGCTTCAATTCATCCGGCGAGGTCGCGTTGACGCCGACGCCGCCGAACGCCTCGATCATCTTGTCGTAGCGTGCGCCC
Source organism: Bradyrhizobium sp. LeoA1Lang (assembly GCF_055413685.1). NCBI lineage: Bacteria > Pseudomonadati > Pseudomonadota > Alphaproteobacteria > Hyphomicrobiales > Nitrobacteraceae > Bradyrhizobium > Bradyrhizobium sp. LeoA1Lang. Next base: position 2,359 of record NZ_JBVAPG010000212.1, read on the forward strand.
TTCACGAACACCGTGGTTGCGGGATCGGCGCCGGCCGAGTTGGTGTCGGTGCCGCGATAGATGCCGTCATTGTTGAAGACGACGACGCAGACCGGCAGGTCGTAGCGGCAGATGGTCTCGATCTCCATGCCCGAAAAACCAAAGGCGCTGTCGCCTTCGACCGCGAGCACCGGCTTGCCGGTCTCGACGGCGGCTGCGATGGCATAGCCCATGCCGATGCCCATCACGCCCCAGGTGCCGACATCGAGCCGCTTGCGCGGCTGATACATGTCGATGACGCCGCGGGCGAGGTCGAGTGTGTTGGCGCCTTCGTTGACGAAGATAGCGTCCGGCCGCTCCTTGATGATGGTGCGGAGCACGCCGAGCGCGCCGTGATAATCCATCGGCGAGGCATTGCTCATCAGCTTCGGCGCCATCTTGGCGACGTTCTCGTCGCGCTTGGCGTTGACCTTGGTGGTCCAGTCGGCAGGCGGCGCCGGCCAGTTGCCGCCCATGCCCTCGAGCAGCGCGGTGACACAGGAGCCGATATCGCCGACCAGGGGAGCCGCGATCTCGACGTTGGAATCCATCTCCTTCGGCTCGATATCGACCTGGATGAATTTCTTCGGTGCATCGCCCCAGGTCTTGCCCTTGCCATGCGAGAGCAGCCAGTTGAGGCGGGCGCCGATCAGCATCACCACGTCGGCATCCTTCAGCACGGTCGAGCGCGCGGCGCCGGCGGATTGCGGATGCGTGTCGGGCAGGAGGCCCTTGGCCATGCTCATCTGCAGGAACGGCGCGCCGCTCTTCTCGACGAAGCTGCGGATGGCGTCATCGGCCTGTGCGTAGGCCGCGCCCTTGCCGAGGATGACCAGCGGACGCTTGGCGCCCTTGAGCACGTCGAGTGCGCGCTTCACCGCCGACGGGGCAGGGATCTGCGCCGGCGCCGCATCGATCACCTTCACCAGCGACCTCTGGCCGGCTTCGGCATTCATCACCTGCGAGAACAGTTTTGCCGGCAGATCGAGATAGACGCCGCCGGGACGGCCGGACACGGCGGCGCGGATCGCGCGCGCAAAGCCGATGCCGATATCCTGCGCGTGCAACACGCGGAACGCCGCCTTGCAGAGCGGCTTGGCGATCGCGAGCTGGTCCATCTCCTCATAGTCGCCCTGCTGCAGGTCGACGATCTCGCGCTCCGAGGAACCCGAGACCAGGATCATCGGAAAGCAGTTGGTGGTGGCGTGCGCCAGCGCGGTAAGCCCGTTGAGGAAGCCTGGCGCCGACACCGTCAGGCAGACGCCGGGCTTCTTGGTCAGGAAGCCCGCGATCGCCGCCGCGTAGCCCGCGTTCTGCTCATGCCGGAACGACAACACGCGAATGCCCGCCGCCTGCGCCATGCGGCCGAGATCCGTGATCGGAATGCCCGGCACGCCGTAGACGGTGTCGATGCCATTCAGCTTCAGCGCATCGATGACGAGGTGAAAGCCGTCCGTAAGCTCTTGTTCCGTGCCCGGTGCTTCGGTCTTGGTGGCGGTATTTAGCATGGGCATGGTCTCCCTCTGGCTTTTCTGGTTCGGACGAGTTCGTCGTCTTCTGAGTGACGCTCTAAGTGAAAAGTTCCTGGCCGTGCGCTTCGACGTAAGCGGCAAGGCCAAGCGTGTGGTCGCGCGCGCGCTTTTCCGCAAGCTCGGTGTCGCGCGCCTCCAGCGCCTCGATGATGCCGAGATGCTCGGGTAGCGATGTCGCGGTGCGATCCTTCCGCCCGATCGTGAGCTGCCGGTAGCCGCGGACATGCAAGAGGATGTCGTTGGTCATATCGACCAGGACCTGATTCTCGGACAGCGAGATCAGCGCCTGATGGAAGGCGATGTTGGCCTTGGAATATTCCTCGATGTGATCTTCCGGCCGGCGGTCGCTGCTGAAATCCTTGAAGAAGTCGCGCAGCGCCGTGATGTCTTTCTTGCGCGCGGTGGTCGTGATCAACCGCGCGGCCATGCTCTCGAGTGCGGCCCAAGCGCGGATCATGTCGACGATCTCGGTCTTGGTGCGGCGGACCACGACGATGCCGCGGCGCGGCACGGTTTTGACAAAACCGTCCTGTTCGAGCATGGCGATCGCTTCGCGGATCGGGGTGCGGCTGACGCCGAGGCGCTCGGACAACGCACGCTCATCGAGCATCACCGGCTCGGGCGTCGTATAGATGTCCATCTTGAGAATAGCTTCCTTCAAGGCTTCGTAAGCCTTGTTCTTGAAGCTCGTCTCTGGCGCGATCCGGACGATCGCAATATCTGCCTCAGCCATAATAGGCGATGCCTTGGTTTCCTTCGGTGTTGGCACGACTCGTCTCCTCCGTTTGGAAGACGCCTTCTTAGCAGAAGAAATGCCGTCAGGTTTTTGGCATGCCAAATACCAGAATGTCAAGTTGCCATTGTTTTCTGCATCCGGCGAGCGAAGACCGGCTTGACTTTTTGGCTTCTGGCATACCAAATGCCATCAAATTTGTCCTGGGAGGAAGCCGATGTCAAATTCAAAAGAAGCAGTCCGCAAAGTTCTCGATGCGGTCAAAGCGGACAAGCGCACGAGCCTGACGGCGCCGGAGGGCAAATTGGTCTGCGATGCCTACGGGATACCGGTCCCGAAGGAGGACGTCGCCAAGTCGGCGGCCGAGGCGGCGCGGATCGCGTCCGGCATGGGCTTCCCGGTGGTCATGAAGATCGTCTCGCCGGACATTCTCCACAAGACCGAGGCCGGCGGCGTCGTGGTCGGCGTCAAGACCGCCGCTGACGCCGAGAAGACCTACGAGACGATTCTCGCCAACGCCAGGAAGTACAAGGCGGACGCCAAGATCGAGGGCGTGCAGGTCCAGCAGATGCTGGGCGGCGGCACCGAGGTGATCATCGGCTCGATCACCGACGGCTCGTTCGGCAAGCTGGTCGCCTTCGGCCTTGGCGGCGTGCTGGTCGAAGTGCTCAAGGACATCACCTTCCGCCTCGCGCCCGCGACCAAGGAAGACGCCCTGTCGATGCTCGACGGCATCCAGGCGCATGAGATGCTCAAGGGCGTGCGCGGCGGCGATCCCGTCAACCGCGAGGCGCTCGCCGACGTCATCGTCAAGGTCTCGCGGCTGGTCAGCGATTTCCCTGAAATCGTCGAGCTCGACCTCAATCCGGTCTTCGCCACCAAGAAGGACGCGATCGCGGCCGACGTGCGCATCGTCGTCGATTTCGACTACAAGCCGCGCCCGGCGCCGCGCCCGACCGAGGAAATCGTCGCCGCGATGAACCGCATCATGCAGCCGAAGGCGGTCGCCGTGATCGGCGCCTCCGCCGAAGACGGCAAGATCGGCAACTCCGTGATGAAGAACCTCATCAACGGCGGCTACAAGGGCGAAATCTATCCGATCCACCCCAAAGCGCCCGAGATCCTCGGCTACAAGGCCTACAAGAGCGTCAAGGATGTGCCAGGGGTGATCGACGTCGCCGTGTTCGCGATCCCCGCGAAATTCGTCGCCGGTGCGCTCGCCGAATGCGGCGAGAAGAAGATTCCCGGCGCTGTGCTGATCCCGTCCGGCTTTGCCGAAGCCGGCGCGCCTGAGTTGCAGGCCGAGATCGTCGAAGTCGGCAAGAAATATGACATCCGGCTGATGGGGCCGAACATCTACGGCTTCTATTACACGCCGGCCAATCTGTGCGCGACGTTCTGCACGGCCTACGACGTCAAGGGCCATGCGGCATTGTCATCGCAGTCCGGCGGCATCGGCATGGCGATCATCGGCTTCTCGCGCTCGGCCAAGATGGGCGTCTCCGCGATCGTCGGCCTCGGCAACAAGTCCGATATCGACGAGGACGATCTGCTCGCCTTCTTCGAGCAGGACCCGAACACCAATCTGATCGCGCAGCACTGCGAAGACCTGAAGGACGGCCGCGCCTTCGCGGAAGCCGCCAAGCGGGTCTCGAAGAAAAAGCCGGTGATCGTGCTGAAGGCCGGCCGCACCTCGGCGGGTGCGAAGGCGGCCAGCTCTCACACCGGCGCGCTCGCCGGCAACGACAAGATCTATGAGGACGTGTTCAAGCAGTCCGGCGTGATCCGCGCCCGCAGCTTGCGGCAACTGCTCGAATTCGCCCGCGGCGTGCCGGTGCTGCCGACGCCGAAGGGCGAGAACGTGCTGATCATCACCGGCGCCGGCGGTTCGGGCGTGCTGCTCTCCGACTCCGTGGTCGACAACGGCCTGTCGCTGATGCAGATGCCGCCGGACCTGGATGCGGCCTTCCGCAAGTTCATCCCGCCATTCGGCGCCGCCGGCAATCCTGTCGACATCACCGGTGGCGAGCCGCCGATCACCTATGTCAACACGGTGAAGCTCGGCCTGTCCGATGAGCGCATCCACGCGCTGATCCTCGGCTACTGGCACACCATCGTGACGCCGCCGATGGTGTTCGCGCGCAACATGGTCGAGGTGAAGAAGGAGATGGAGGCCAAGGGCTTCGTGAAGCCGATGGTGGCCTCGCTCGCCGGCGACGTCGAGGTCGAGGAGGCCGCCGAGTATCTCTATCAGCACGGCATCCCGGCCTATGCCTATTCGACCGAACTGCCGGTCGAGGTGCTGGGGGCCAAGTACAAATGGGCGCGCGGCGCGGGTCTGCTCTAACGAGAAGATCAATGCCGCTTCGACGTCAGTCGGAGCGGCATTTTGATTGAACGCTTCGGGTGAGGGGACTCTCCACAAACTCGGTCTGTGTCTGGGAATGCAGGTCGCGATGAAGAGAGACGTGATCCGGCGCAAGTCCGTCGAGAAGGCCAACGCGGATCCTGAGGCCGATTCGCGCGAGGGCGGCGTGCAATCCGTCGACCGTGCGCTCTCGATCATCGAGACGCTCGCCGAAGACGATGAAGGCTACCGTTTGAGCGATCTCGCCATCCGCACGGGGCTGTCGACCTCCACCGTACATCGTCTGCTGGCAACGCTCGAAAGCCGCCGTTTCGTGCAATTCGACCGTACCGAATCGAAATGGCATGTCGGCGCCCGCAGCTTCACGGTCGGTGCCACCTTTGCGAGGCGCCGCAACTTCACCGCACAGGCAGTTCCTTACCTGCGCAAACTGCGCGACCTCACGCGCGAGACCGCCAACCTCGCCGTGGTCGACGATGAGTTCATCGTCGTGCTGACCCGCATGGAGAGCCGCGAGATCATGCGTTCCCTGACCAAGGTCGGCGGCCGTGTGGCGATGGTGGCGTCCGGCGTCGGCAAAGCGGTGCTGGCGACCTACTCGGATGAGGACGTCAGCGCGATCATCCGCCACCACGGTATGCCGCGCCTGACCGAGAAGACCATCACGCGGCCGAGCGACCTGTTCAGGGAACTTGAACGGGTCCGCCGCCAAGGCTACGCCGTCGACGACGAGGAAGCCTGCATGGGGCTGCGCTGCATCGCCGCCGTCGTCTACAACGATTGCAGCGAGCCGCTGGCGGCGATCTCGGTCTCCGGCATGACCAGCCGCCTGACCGACGATCGCTTGGCCACGCTCGGCCAGACCGTGCGCGAAGTGGCGGCCGAGCTGACGCTTGCGCTCGGTGGCCTCGTGCCGGCTGCGACGGCTGGCTGAGAAGACAACGCCGTCATTGCGGGCGCATCCGCCTGTGTGGAGAGATGGATTGCGTCGCTGACTACAGCTCAGATCGCGGGCGTTATCAGACCAACCCTCATGTCTCTGGCAACGTAGACGCATGTGTCATCGGCGTGCACGCGGCCGTTCGCAACTCCGAGAACCAGTCTGCCGCGCCTTACCTGGCGCATATCAACCTCATAGCGAACGCGTCTGACTTCTGGCGTGATATGGCCTCTGAACTTCACCTCGCCAACACCGATGGCGCGGCCTTTGCCTGGTGAGCCCGACCAGCCGAGCCAGTAACCGATCATCTGCCACATCGCGTCCAAACCCAGACATCCCGGCATCACAGGGTCGCCAGGAAAGTGGCAATTAAAGAACCAGAGGCTCGGCGTAATGTCCAACTCGCCGACGATATGGCCCTTTCCAAATTCGCCGCCGTCCATGCTGATGTCTGTGATGCGGTCCATCATAAGCATGGGCGGTGCTGGCAACTGTGCATTGCCTGGGCCAAAATAGCCACCTTCACCTGATTTGAGCAGATCGTCTTTTGTGTAGGACGATTGCGGAGTGTGAAAGTCGTGTGGGTTGGGCAAGACAACAAGGCCTTTGGTGGTGAGCGGTCGGGGGTATACGCCGACGTCTGTACTCGCGGTCAGGGTGTACTTGGATTGAGTTCAATTCAAGTGCGATCAGGGGCGAATGGTCGAAAGCTGTCGCCGCGAGGCCGCCCTCGATGGCAAGTCTGGGCTGGTCGCCGGTTCGCACAACGCCGAAGTCGGCTCCCTGTCAGAGGTTGAACCGGCAGTAACGTCCGCTGTTGGGCGCAAGGTGGACCATTGGCGAAAGGCCTGGATCGACTAAACTGACGCCTCACGAACCAGGGGACCGGTTGCTTCCCTGACCGCAAGAACAATGCCGGGGAGAAAACATGGGTCGGAAGATAGCTATCGTCGGAGCTGGTGCGGTCGGCGGGTATGTCGGTGCCCATATGGTGCAGGCCGGCGAGGACGTGACGTTCATCGATCCCTGGCCCGAGCATATTGACCACATGAGGAAGCACGGACTGCGCGTCACGCACGCAAGGGACGTCGCGGAATTCTCGGTTCCCGTGCGCGCGCTGCACATCACGGACGCGCAGCAGCTCGCCAAGGAGAAGCCGGTCGACATCGCCTTCGTCTGCATGAAATCTTACGACACCGCCTGGGCCACCATGCTGATCCAGCAGTATCTGGCGCCCGACGGCTATGTGGTGTCGCTGCAGAACTGCATGAATGAAGAGACGATTGCCGGCATCGTCGGCTGGGGCAAGACGCTCGGATGCATTGCCAGCAGCATCACCGTCAATCTGCCTGAACCCGGCCATATTCACCGCGGCGCCGGCAAGGGCGGGGCGGCGCACACCGTATTTCGCACCGGCGAAGTGCACGGTCGCGTCACGGCTCGGGCGGAAGAAATCTGCCGTCTGGTGGGCTACTCGGACAGCGCCAAAGTGACCGGCAATCTGTGGGGCGAGCGCTGGTCGAAACTGGTTGCCAACGTCATGGGCAATGGGATCTCGGCCTGCACGGGTCTGTCGGGCGGAGACATGTTGCAAAGCGAGCCGATCCGCCGTTTCTCCACCCGGCTCGGCAGCGAAGCGATCCGCGTCGGCCAGGCGCTCGGCTGTCAATTGGAGGAGATCCTGCACCTGTCGCCTGAGACGATCGCGCGCGCCGGAGAAGGCGACGAGACGGCGATGCGCGTCTGCGACGAGCAGCGCTTCAAGGACGGCAAACGCACCTCCTCCGAGCAGCGTCCCTCGATGGGCCAGGACGTGCAGAAGGGCCGGCGCACCGAGATCGAATTCCTCAACGGTTTCGTGGTGCGTGAGGGCGAGAAGATCGGCCTGTCCTGCGCAGCCAATGCCGTGCTGACCGACCTCGTCAAGCGCGTGGAGCGGAATGAGCTGAGCCCGGATCCGCGGCACATTACTGAGTTGCGGCTGAACTGAGCCGCGTTGCTCGCCTTGATGCGCAGAACGGGTTGACGTCTGAACTACCGGGTGGGCAGACAAATTCCGTCCACTTGAATCGGACAGGTACGGGCCAACAGCGGACTGGCTGCAGGGCAATGTCGCCAAGCGAAAGGTCTCTTATAAAGACACCTAACATTGCGGGCGCTTGTCGAGAGCCGCCACGATGCGCTCTAGATTGGCATTTATCCGCTGCGTTTCGGTGAGCTGCTGCTCACACAGTTGGATTACCGAAACCCCCGATTTTGTGCGGTTGGTAAAACGCGAAACCACGATCCATGCACCAATGAGCAGCACGAACGGCCACCATGAGAGCAGTGCCGACAGCCAATCACCATTCATATACAGGTTTCCATCCTCTTTATCGGACAGCGGAGCAGCCCAGCGCGCGTCAGGATGCCGTTCATCCATTAACAAGTAACCCTCGCTCGTTGATAAATGTAGGAAATCAATGCACGCGGCGCTTGTTGGGGGCACTCAGAACCGGAAGATCACTTTGGGATTGCCGAGACAACTATAGCTCGGAAGAACTCGCGGTATCGCCATTGCTAACTGGATGTCTGTCAACAGCGGCCGGCATCCGAAACCCTTCACAAAAGCGGCGTCGAGGCACGCGCACAGCGATGTCCGCCCTGGTTCAGACGACCGACATGGTGAAAGCGGGAGCGCGATTCAGCTCGGGGTCTTTTCGGACCTCAGCGCGGTCTTGAAATATCTCCAGTTTACCCCAACGACCGGACATCACTAAGCGCAGGGTGGCTTAGCGAACGCGTAATCCACCCTTGCATCGCGCGACTGTCCGGAGTCCTTTGAGGTGCCGGCTCGTCGTGCTTGGGGCGTCGTAACGGACGCGCGCCGCTTCGTCCTAGAGCGTGATGACTTTTCTTCGAATCGTCATCCCGCTCTAGCTCTTTGTTTGAGCATGATCTTTTTCGGAAAACCGGTCTCCACTTTTCCGGATCATGCTCTAAGCTACCGGACGCGCTCAAAAGTTATGCGGATCCGTGTTCCTTCCGGCCTCTGGAAGTTTTCTGTCATTCGATCGCCGTCCACGATGAGCGTAAGCTCTTTGCGAGTACGTTCACTTCCAATCCAATTTGGAAAGGTCGAAACCTCCACCTTGTTGCCACTGAATTCTCCGTTCTCATCGACCGTGTATGTACCTGCGAACCCGATAGCTCCGGCCATGGCTGCTCGATTTTCTTGATCCGTCCCGTTGCCGCGCGCACTCGACGCGAAGCGCGGAACCGTTGAGTCGCTCAGAACCTCGACGAAATGCATATCCTCGGTAAAGACGAGCATGCCGTTCGGTTTTGGCCCGTACGCCGGGAGGTTCCCTCCATCCGGATCGATCTGCGCGGCGACCATCCGCCATGTGCCCGCCACCTTGTTCAGTGGTCGCGCATTCGCCGACAACCCAGCTAGGGCGAAAAGCGCAGCGACGGATACAATCGCAATGGTAGATAGCTTCAGGTGCCGTCGCGAACTTGGTTGGAATTTGTCCGTCGCGAGTCTCCGGTGAACGGATGATATCTGCTCAGGCGGCAAGATCAACCGGCTGAGCAATGGGCTTGCTGGCGAGGGTCTGCCAGCCGTCG
>NZ_JBVAPG010000213.1:0-11518 GCF_055413685.1 Bradyrhizobium sp. LeoA1Lang
TCACCTTCCTGCCTGGCATCAAGCATGGCATTTGCCATCGTTACACCTCCACCGATCCGCTCATGCCAGGCTGTATCGCGCGCAAGCCGAAGGATGGCTAGGTGGGGGCCTCATGCCGGTTACGTTCAACCCAGCCTTGAAGCCGTCCGCGAGGGCCTCTCGAAGGAGGCTGCCGACAATATCGCCACGCTCAAGAAGACTGCGATGGCGGAGGCCGCCGAGAAACGCTGCAGGTTGAGGGTTCGCTGCCGCCGATCCTGAGACCCAGTTCGATCACGGAATGATGAATGGAATGACGTGGCCGGTAACCTGGTTCTCAGGAGGGGCGGATTGCTCAACAGCAACACGTCGTTCCCCCGCATCGAATGGTGTGAGAGCCAACGAATTCGCCAGCGGTTCTGATATCCGCGCAATTTACGGACCTCGACCGACCGCATTGACAACATTTGCGGCAAAGCCAGCGCGCATTAGGGCCGTGGAGCAAGAGCCGAGCCAAATGGGCAGTGCCGTGCACGTCTTGCGGGACTTGAAAATCGGCTTGGTGTGCACCAGCGTTTGCTGCTGTCCGAAAGCAAACGCGCCCGATGTCCCGAACCCGCCAACCTGTTGCGAACACGACATTGGGCCGCAAAAGGTGCGAGCATTCCTCTGCATCGCACTGGCCCAAATCCTGCACCGCGTTGGCGGGCGAGGGCAAGATGGGAGGTGCGTTTTGAGTCTCGATCTGAGAAACGACGATGCGGTCGCCGGTCCACGGTCGGCGACCGACGTGAGCTGTCCGTTTCACACCGATAGAGCCGGCATCCAGCAGGGAGAACGGAAGACGTTGGTGCTGACCGGGGCGTCGCGCGGCATCGGTCACGCCACCGGAAAGCTGTTTTCGGAAGCGGGCTGGCGCATCATCTCTTGCGCGCGCCAACCGTTCGATGGCGGGCGCTGCCCGTGGGAGTCAGGGGCCGACAACCATGTCCAGGTCGACCTCAGCAACCATCGGATGCTGCCGCGCGCCATCGCCGAGGTCAAGGAGCGCCTCGCGGGCGCGCCATTGCACGCATTGATCAACAATGCCGGAATTTCGCCGAAGACGCCGAACGGTGCACGACTGACGTCCTTGACGACGTCAGTCGAAACCTGGATGAGGGTGTTCCACCTCAATCTGGTGGCGCCGATCCTGCTCGCGCAAGGCCTGTTTGAGGAGTTGAGAGCAGCGTCGGGATCAATTGTCAACGTGACCTCAATCGCAGGCTCGCGGGTGCACCCGTTTGCCGGCAGCGCCTATGCAACATCGAAAGCTGCGCTCGCGTGTCTCACGCGCGAAAAGGCGCACGACTATGCACCGCATGGCATTCGCGTGAACGCGATCGCGCCCGGCGAGATCAAAACAGACATTTTGTCGCCGAACACGGAAGCGCGTCTTGTGCCAAATATTCCGCTGCGCCGGGTGGGCACACCCGAAGAAGTCGCGAAGGTCATCTTCTTCCTATGCTCGGATGCGGCAAGCTATGTCACGGGCACCGAGGTGCCGATCGATGGTGGCCAACACCTGTGATCGACCCCCTACCTGCAGCAAAAAATCGCAGCTGATTTGAGTTACATCAATGGAACTCGTGTTTCCACGGAATCCGCGCGACGAGTTCGGAAGAGCAGAGAATAAGCAAATCAAAGCATTGTAAGTTTACCGTTATGCCACGATGAAGGCGCTGTAAGTTTTACCATCGTGCCATAATAAGGGGTTATCTCTTGCGGTCATTCCCTGTAGGGCGAGATCGAGGATGACATGCAACACAATATTCGCAAATCCGAACAGAGCGACAGGGAGGATGGTCATGACAACGGAGACGTCGTCATGCTGCATATCCCTTCCGTACGCGAAAGGCTTAACTCAAACTCCGAGACGGACCACACGGTCCCTATTGTGCCGTCGTATGAGAGCGCGATTATCGGGATCTTCGAAATATCGAAAGTACTCACCGCGCCCTGCCGGCTCGAAGTCACGCTGGCCAACGTTGTTGATCTTCTGCAATCGTTTGTACAGATGCGGCACGGTATCGTCTCTCTATTCCACGATGATGGCGTGCCGGACATTACCGTGGGCGCCGGCTGGAGCGAAGGCAGCGACGAGCGCTACCGGATGCGCCTGCCGCAGAAGGCACTGCAGGAGATCGTGACGTCGGACATGCCGCTCGTCGCCGAAAACGTAGCGGTGCATTCGGCCTTCAGTGCTGCGGACATGGAGGTACTCGGGGCCTCCGACGAGATGCCAGTGTCGTTCCTCGGCGTTCCCATCCGCATCGATGCGAATGTCGTCGGCACGCTGACGATCGACCGAATGCTGGACGAGGCCTCGAGCGTCCGGCTCGACTACGACGCACGGCTGCTCACCATGATCGCCAACCTTGTAGGGCAGACGGTGAAGCTGCATCGGCTGTTCGCGTGTGACCGCGAGCGACTGATGGTGGAGAAGGACCGCCTGCAAAAGCAATTGTGTGAGCTCAAGCAGCCTTCACGGGAGCGCAAGAAGGTCCATGTCGAGGGGATCATCGGGGACAGCCCGGCGCTGCGGGCGCTGCTCGAGAAGATCGCGGTGGTGGCCAAATCAAACAGCACGGTGCTGTTGCGCGGCGAGTCCGGTACCGGAAAAGAGCTGGTCGCCAAGGCGATTCACGAGCGGTCGGCGCGCGCCAAGCGTCCGCTCATAAAACTCAACTGCGCGGCGCTGCCTGAAACGGTACTGGAATCCGAATTGTTCGGTCACGAGAAGGGTGCCTTTACCAGCGCGTTCAGCTCCCGCAAGGGCCGCTTCGAGCTCGCCGACAAGGGGACGCTATTTCTGGACGAGATCGGCGAGATTTCGGCTTCGTTCCAGGCAAAGCTACTGCGCGTCCTGCAGGAGCAGGAATTCGAGCGCGTCGGCGGCAACCAGACCGTTAAGGTCGATGTTCGCGTGATTGCCGCCACCAATAAGAACCTGGAAGAGGCGGTGGCAAGCAACGAGTTCCGCGCCGACCTCTATTATCGGATCAGCGTGGTTCCCTTGCTGCTGCCGCCGTTGCGCGAAAGGCGCGGTGATATTCCGCTCCTCGCCACCGAGTTCCTCAGAAATTTCAACAGCGAGAACGGCCGTACGCTCGACTTCGATAGCAGTGCGATTGAAGTACTGATGAACTGCGGTTTTCCCGGAAATGTGCGCGAGCTTGAGAATTGCGTGCAGCGGACCGCGACCCTTGCACCTGGACCATCGATCGTAAGAGACGACTTTGCCTGCTGCCACGGCCAGTGCCTTTCCGCGATGCTGTGGAAAACCGGATCGGACGAGGTGGCGCTGCAGCCGCGGCCGATCGTATCAGTGCCGATTATGCCCGCCATGCCGCCGGCTGAGGCGGCTATGCCGGTCCCGCCTTTCGGCGGCGACCTGGCTCCGTTGGCACCAGCCGGCGCATCCCTCGTAGGTGGTGCGAAGATCACAGATCGCGAGCGTGTCATCGCGGCCATGGAAAGGTCCGGCTGGGTGCAGGCGAAGGCGGCGCGCCTGCTTGGGCTGACACCGCGCCAGATTGGCTACGCCTTGAGGAAATACGGTGTCGAGATCAAGCGTTTCTGAAAGGATTTGGCGCGCGTCGGGGCCGTGACCATCGGCGGCGCGGGCGCTGCCATCGCCACTGCCTGGGTAATGTCGCAATCGACCATCAGCTCACGCCGGATTTCAGTCGGCGAGATCATCGTCTGCTGGTTGACCGCGTTCAATTCTAAGCCCGCGTCCGCTCATGTGGAGCAACCGCCGCGCGCTGCGGGACTACGAAGGTATCGCCGTGTGCCTCGTGGCCGCAGGCGCCGCAAGCTCGTTGCGACGCGGCGCTTGCTCCTGGTGATGCGAAGCCTCGTCGGTTGCAAATGAGCTCAAGGCTTAGGCTTCCTCATGAGCGCAGCGGGTGCTGCGGTTTCCCGAGGAAGCGAATCCGTTTTGGGCCACCCGCTTTGACCCAGATCAACGATAAATTAAGCCGCGCGAGCCGAGCTGTCGTAGTCAGGACCAATGTCGCAATTCCGTCGCCGGCAAACGTCAGGCTAGGGTGAGATGACGTTTCCAAAAAGCATTGTATCGCTGCTGATTTTGAAATTCGCGCAGTGGTACGAAACTTGCTGTTCTCTTCGCCAGCCATTGCAATGTCTGGAGAAACATATGCACAACGTCGTCTGCATCAAGCAGGTTCCCGACTCGGCGCAAATCCGCGTGCACCCCGTGACTAACACGATCATGCGTCAGGGCGTGCCGACCATCATCAATCCATACGACCTCTTCGCGCTCGAGGCCGCGCTGGAGCTGCGCGATAAATTCGGCGGCGAGATCACCGTCCTTACGATGGGGCCGCCGTCGGCCGAGGACTCGTTACGCAAAGCGCTCACCTTTGGCGCCGATCGCGCCGTACTGCTCACCGATCGCTGCTTCGCGGGCGCCGATACGCTGGCGACGAGTTACGCACTTGCGACCGCCATCCGCAAAATCGGCAAGGAATATGGCCCGCCGGACCTCATCTTCACCGGTAAGCAGACCATCGACGGTGACACCGCCCAAGTTGGGCCCGGCGTCGCGAAGCGGCTAGGTGTGCTGCAGCTCACCTACGTCGCCAAGATCAGTGCCTTGGATCTTGCCGCACGCACAGTTGAAGCGGAACGGCGCTCCGAAGGCGGCGTGCAGGTGCTCCGCACCCGGCTGCCGTGTCTCATCACCATGCTGGAGGCAACCAACCAGATTCGCCGCGGCGCCATGGCGGATGCGTTGCGTGCCGCCCGGGCGCCGATCGTGAAGTGGAACGCGCAGCAGGCCGGCGTCGAGGACATCTCCAAATGCGGTCTCAAGGGCTCGCCGACCGTCGTTAAGCGTGTATTCGCGCCGTCCGCGCGCGCTGAGAAGGCGGTGCTGGTAGAAGCCGCCGAGCAGCCGGCGCAAGCATTGATCGACGCGATCTTCAAGCACCAGCCCAAGCTTGAGACCGATCTTGCGGCGCTGGCCCGCGATGCCTGATCCGAAGAGTCTTGATGATGAGCGATCTGACAGGAGCTCGCGCGTCTCCTGAAGGGCGCGCCGGCAAGAAGGCGCTCGCGGTGAATTTCAACGCAGTATGTCTGGGTCTTTATCGAACAGGAGCGCGGCCAGTGCAATCAGTCTCCTTGGAGCTGAAGCTGAAAGTTGATCTCGCGGAGGTCGTGATCGGTCCGGAGACAAAGGCGACGCGCAGCGCCCGCGGTCGAACTCTGCCACGGCGCCGACCTTCTATCTGGTTGCCGACAACATGCTTGCAGATTGCCGCAACGTGTCCGACACCAAGGCCTTGACCGGCCTTGTCAACACCTCCGAGCCGGAGATCCTGTTGTTGGGAAGCACGATCTTGGGTCGTGATCTCGCCGCCTCCGCCGTCGCCCTATGCAGGCGACCGCGTTGCAAGCGAGGGTAGGTTTGAGAACATGCGCCACTGAACAAAGGAGAGGCCCATGATCGAAGAGAGGTTCGATGCGATCGTTGTTGGCGCCGGAATGGCCGGCAACGCGGCCGCGCTGAGCATGGCCAAGCGCGGCATGAAGGTGCTGCAGCTCGAGCGCGGCGAATATTCCGGATCAAAGAACGTGCAGGGGGCAGTCCTCGATGCGGACATCTTGGAGCAGCTGACGCCAGATTTCCGCGAGAATGCCCCCCTCGAGCGCCGCCTTGTCGAGCAGCGCTTTTGGATAATGGAGAGCCGTTCCCATATCGGGCTGCGCTACCGCTTCAACGATTGCAATCACCAGCGACCGAACCGGTACATCGTCATCCGCCCCGAATTCGACAAATGGTTCTCCTGCAAGGTGAAGGAGGCCGGCGCCACCCTCTTGTGCCAGACTACCGTTACCGAGCTGGCGCAGAACCGCCGTGGCCGCGTCATTGGTGTGCGTACTGACCGACAGGACGGCATAATCCACGCCGACGTAGTGGTGCTCGCCGAGGGCGTCAATGGCTTGCTCGGGACGTGTGCGGGCTTGCGCGAGCGGCCGATGCCCGACCAGGTTGCGCTGGAGGTCGAGGAAATGCACCTTTTGCCGCGCGAGACCATCGAAAACCGCTTCAATCTCAAGCGCGACGAAGGGGTCGTGATCGAGGCCGCCGGCACCATCTCGCGCGGGATGACCGGCATGGGTTTCATCTATGCGAACAAGGAGTGCATCTCACTCGGCATCGGCTGCCTCGTCTCCGATCTCCAGCGAACGGGCGAAACGCCTTACGGGCTGCTCGACCGCTTCAAGCGTCATCCGTCGGTGGTGCCACTAATCGACGGCTCAGAGCTCAAGGAATATTCCGCGCACCTCATCCCGAAAAGCGGCTACAACACCATACCCCAGCTCTACGGCGATGGCTGGGTGGTAATCGGCGATGCCGCCGAACTCGACAGCACCAGCTATCGCGGGCGTTTGAACGTTGCGATGATCTCTGGGAAAATTGCCCCGGAGGCGATCTTCCGTGTGAAGTCGCGCGGCGGCCGCTGCACGTCGAATAGCTTATCATTGTACAAGAAGATGCTGAATGAGTCGTATGAGGATTTAAAAAAGAAGGATATGCCGGCGCTGATGCACACCCAGCCGGACAACTTTCTCCTCACCTATCCGCAGCTCGTCTCCAAAGCGATCCAGAACTTCGCTCGCATTGCCGGCAGGCCAGTGGCGGGGGAGAAGGACGCGGACTCAAAATCCTCTGGCGATGTGTGGTCATGGACCGGACTCTTCGGTGATGGGTTCCGCTTCCCGCGCGCCTGGCGTTGAAAGAGTATGAGGGTTCAGACTCAATTGATCCAATAGGCGACGATGGCCGCGAGGTAGACGGCAGCATTAGAAGTTCCTGGCGAGTTTGTCGTAGCGAATTGCAACACGCCTGAAATCCTTCTGCGCGGAAACAGCGCCTATAACGTTGCGCTTTTTGTCGACGCGTTTGCTGAATCTGTGGAGGATCACCCTGTTGGATTTTGTTTGGAATGACGGGCTTCGCGCCGCGATTGACGATTTCGGCGCGAAAGCCGTCGCCATCGTAGCCTTTGTCCCCAATGAGGGTAGACATGGGAGGTGCGAGTGTCAAAACGGCCGGCCCTGCGGAGACCGTTGGTGCGTACGGGATGAATGTTTGTGACACTGTGAGTTTCCTCCCCGTCTGAGATGGCCGGTTGCGGAAAACCCTCACGCCAGCCTCGCTGTAATTTCGGGCCGGGAATCTGCCGTCATAGACAGTTCCGACCAACCCGTAAGTGCCCTATCTTTTCGGCATATTTTCGGCGACTGCTGTACGGTTGCACAAATTTTCAGGATTTGTCGTTCAGCGAGAAGCCAATCGCAGATTAAGCGGAACTGTGTTCGATCTTCTGCGACAGCGCCCATCCACCGTCAGCGAAATGTTCAGGGCAGCACCGGTAGGGAAGGAGAAAAGAATCGAAAGCAACATTTGCCGCACCTTGCCGGGTCAGGAACAACCGCCGACTGCCGAACTCGCGACGGTCATCGAAGTCTGCAGCACACAAGTTTTTCGGGTGCTGTTACTATGTCATCCGTTGTCCTCAGAGAAGCGTGAGATGAGGTAAGGTGAGTTCACCTTTGCCTTCGGCAACAGAGGTGTGTAATTTTTGCGCGGCCGCAGTCAGAACCGGCACTGCTATTGCGGTTTCGCCTGCTAACCGCACGGCGCAATCAATATCCTTTGCGGCATTGGTAATGGATATCGCCAAAACATCCGGTCTTTCGCCCAACATAAAGGCTGCGAAATTTTGGAATATTCCGCTGTTGGTCGCGCCGCGACTGACTAACGAGCGTAAGGTTGCAAGATCAACGCCAAGGCCATCGGCAAACCGGCAAGTTTCAGCAGCTACCGCCGCTATGCCCATCGTCATGCCGTTATAGACCAGCTGGAGCTTATGGCCTTGCCCGACATCGCCGACAGGGACGATGTTCTCGCAAAACGCAGCAAGAATATCGGCAGCGATACGGAAACTTTTCCCATCCGATCCAACAACGGCGTTGAGACGTCCTTGCTCTGCATGTTCAGGGCTTCGCGTTACGGGGGCATCTATAAAGGCTAAGCGATGCTTTTGGGCCTGTTCGGCCAAAACGAGCGTTGAAGCAGGATGAGACGTTGTGCAGTCAAGTATCAGACTCTGTCGGGGTAAATGCGCGAACAATCCGTGTTGCCCAAGACAGACTGCCTCAACCTCGCGGCTTGAAGGCAAGGACAAAACGACGACATTTACATGCCTGGCCAATTCAGCAATGGAAGCACGTTCACAAGCGCCCATGCCGATTAAACGTTCCGCACCCCTACGGTTCTTGTTGGCTTTGATATGCAATTCGGCGCCATGACGCAAAAGACTGATCCCTATGCCGGTTCCCATGCGTCCTGCGCCGATCAGGCCGATCTTTTGTCGCGCTGGCATAGGCGTTGCGGTCGATAATGGATTTTCAGTCATGCTCTCGCTCACTATGCATTTCGAAAAAAGCCGGTTTCTTGCAGAACGCGCAGCCGCTTATGATGGTTATCAATGAGGTAGTCCGGCTGCGCCGCGTGCAAACGCGACTCGGACACAAACCCGCCGGTAATGGCTACGCTGATCAAGCCAAGATTGCGTGCAATATCCGTTTCGACCGGCATGTCCCCGATGAAGACGGTTGACCCAGGGTTCAGATTGTGTGTTTGCATGTACAGCTGAAGCCGTTCGCCTTTGCTCATGCTTTTGTATTGAGTAGCGCGGCTTTCAAAGGCCAGAACCTCATCGACGCAATCGTCGATTCCAAGCCTTCGCAATTGGGTACGGAGGGGTTCGACTATATGGTTGCTCAGAATGATGGTGGAAACGGCCTGTTGACGCGCCGTTTCCAAAATGCGGCGGGCGCCGTCGCGCAGATCGGCTTTGCTCGCCAGCGGCTCGTAGGTGTCGTGAAAAATAGCGCTGCCATCGCTATCCACTGTTTCGACTTCGCGTTCCGACATTCCGAGATTGCGGTAAAGGACGGAAAGTGGAACGTCGCACTGGTCCAAAAAAGTTTGCATGTCGATGGCAGCGCGGCCGAACCGGCTCAGAATGGCGTTCGTCGTTTGCAGCAAGGCATCGGCATCGTCGAGCAGAGTGCCGTTCCAATCGAATACAAGAGCCGGCTTCATCGTGACCTCAGGCAGCGGATACTTTTGTGAAGGCGAGATCGGCGACCAATCTATTCAAGTTTTCGTTCGCGCGTTTTTGCCCTGCAGGAGTTGGCATCTCGACCGTAAACGGAGATAGATCGATTCCATCATGCCCCTGCGGCAGCAAGGATACGAGAGAATGAAAGGGCAGATAAGTGACGCTGGCAGCATTGATGGACAAAGCAATGTGCCTTTCGATCACCGTGAGCGTTTGCGACTCGATTTTATGGAAACGCTGACTGTTCTGTCGCGCTTCGGGTGGCAATGTTTTCCAGACTTTCCAGAACGCCAACTCATCAATCGTGTCGATACCCATGCCGTAGTAATTTGGCGCTACGATGGGCGGAGAACCGATTGCCCAATGCACAGCCTTGACCCCGGCGGCAAGGAGCATTTCCGTCACTGCCCGGCTTGTATCGCCGCGAATAAGCGCCTCATCGGCTATAATTATGGTTCGGCCTGTAACGTCTTTGCTTGCGACCCGGTACTTTTGCGCGATAAGCGATTTGCGTTCGCCAGCGATGCCTATGAGCGTGCGCTCCGAACAGCATGTTGCGATCACTTCGTGCCTTTGAACGAGGGCACCCTGTTGTTCGGCCAGAGATGCGAATAGAACATCGGCATACGGCTTTCCCGTACGCGGCATGGAAGAAACGATGATGGGGGCGGAGCCCGTTTCGACCACTAAAGTCGGCGAGATAATTCGACCCAGGGTAACGCCTATATTGTGACGGGTGCTCAGATGAGAGTGGCCTCGTATCGACGTTTTCGTATTTCCTAGATAGAGCGTCTCATAGGCGCAAAGCTTTGGCCTGTGTCCAGCACGGCCAACAAAGCGAGTGATGCAATCTCCCGTTTGTCCGTCCACATACTTGATGTGACTTGGCAATATCTCGTCCGCTTGGCCTTGTAGTCCGGAGAAAGCGCAATTTTCGGAGGCAAAGAGTACAAAACCGTCTTCGGTTTTCATGAATTCCAAAGGCCGCAAATCACTACGATTGCGGAAAGCAGTTAGATTACCTTGACCATCCAATAAAAGTGCGATGACGGCCCCATCAATACGGACATCAATGTCACGAAAGACTTTCTCGTAATCAACCGGCAAAGCGTGCTGCCAATAGTCTTTTTGACAAATGCGCTCAATAAGCTTGAGCGGAAGCTCTGCATCCGTTCTGCTGCCAAACCGATAGCCTTGGGCAAGCAGTTCTTCCTTAAGTTCATCAGCGTTGGCCAAAGCGCCGTTCAAACAAACGGTCAAGTGGCGATGGCCGGCTTTATGGTTGTCAAGGGGCTGGACGTCGCCGTCACTGTTCTCCCGGGAAGATGGAGTACGAATATGTGCTATCGCTACATGTTGCCTGAAATTCGCACCCTGTTCATCATAATCAATCGTTGCGAAGTCGCGTGGTGGCCGACATGACTTTGTATATTGAAAACTTTTTGCATACATGAACGCGGCAACGCCGAACCCCGCCTGTCCACGGTTTTCAAGCTTCGGAACCATGTGCTTGAGCCGATCGTAAACCGTCTTTTGTGAACGGCTTGGCAACAGAAAAGCGCCTGCAATACCGGACATGCTTCTCTCCTTTGGACAACGACTGTTACCGTGTCATCGTTTGACGCCGCGTGTTGTTGTGTTCAACCGTGTCCGGTTGAAGACATCCATGTCCGGAGCCAGACACCAAGGCGGAAGGAATCCGGCGGCTCGGCGCGAAGCACATGGTCTTGCCCTTCATCAAGCAAGGCTCGTACCAGGGCTTTGTCGGCGCGCCTGAAGCTGCCTCTCACGACGCTGTCTCAGTCGCGGCAGGTTCGTCATGCAAATAGTCGCGACAATCTAGCTTTCGTAGGCAGGGGAAAGGCGAGAGTTATCCAGCATTCGCCGGCTTAGGAGCCGCAGTCTTGGCTTACGTCATGGTTGGTGCACTGCGCGCGGTGCATGCGAGTCGAATGCGGCGAACAGTATCAGGAACGATATGTGTGGGATCGAAAAGAACTGCACCGAATATGAAGGTAACTTCGAATGGACCCGAAGCGGCGGGCCCGGTACTGGTTGAATAGCGTGTGTAGAGGAGTTTCAGCTTATGCAGCAGAGGTGTGCGCAGCTGGGCTGCAGATGTGCTCAGCGGTGCACCTTCGCTGCAGGAATCCTATTATCGTTCAGAAGGCTCGGGTGATACGATCGCACACTGGGAAGCTTGACCTGAAATGGACCCGCGGAGCGGGACCGCTTGAACCGGTTTGTTAGTTGGAAACTGACCGCTCCTGATCCCTTTCTATCACGCAGCCAGAGACGCTGTCTGCTGCAGTTGCTGTGGGCATGTGGTCAAC
>NZ_JBVAPG010000214.1:0-11352 GCF_055413685.1 Bradyrhizobium sp. LeoA1Lang
TCCCGTGCAACAAAAAGCACGGGGGTAGGACCACAGGTTCAACCGAAGCATTCCGGCTTTCCCTGCGCGATGGTGTTACGGCTTCCTTCGTGCTCTCCCCGGTGACCGGGCTTTCTTGCCACCGTCGCTCTGCGGATACTTGATCCACAAAACTTAGCGCCAGCGTCGGGGCGCCAGGACCACACGACTTCGCCGTCCGCTGATGTTGCGTTCGTCTGTCGCAACACCCGCGTCCACCGCATCTCACCGCAACGTTCGTGACGATCGCGAGCCGCCCCTCATTCGGGTGAGACGCGCGGAGTTAAATCACTGATTTGCCCGACGGCGAAAGCGGAATGTTTTTTGTGTGAGGGCTGGACAGACTTTCGGTGATTTGCCCGTCGGGCAGTTTTTGCATAGCTCGCGCCACAGCACACGCTGTCATTCCGGGGCATCGCGAAGCGATGAGCCCGGAATCCATCGGGCCACATACCAGGCGGAGGAATGGATTCCGGGCTCGCGCTGCGCGCGCCCCGGAATGACGGAGAGAGCGGGCTGCGATCTCACCCCGCCTGCATCGCGCGCGCGGCGGCGGTGTGGCGGCGGATCAGGTCGGCGACATCCAGCCCGGGAATCGCACCGTCGATCACGGCCCAGTTGCCACCGACCATCACGCGGTCGGCGCGGTGCGCGCCGCACAGCACCAGCGCGGCGAGCGGGTCGCCATGGCCGGAGAAGCGCAACTCGTCGAGCTTGAACAAAGCGAGATCGGCGGCCTTGCCGACGGCGATCTCGCCGAGCTCGGGACGGCCGACGCAGGCGGCGGAGCCTTTGGTTGCCCAGCGCAGCGCATCCTTGTGGCTGACGCGGCCAACGCCGTAGCGCGCCCGCTGCACCAGGAAGGCGGCGCGCACCTCCTGCATCAGATTGGAGCCGTCGTTGGAGGCCGAGCCGTCGACGCCAAGGCCGATGCCGACGCCGGCTTCCTCCATCTCGCAGACCGGACAGCAGCCCGACGCCAGCACCTGGTTGCTGCAGGCGCAGTGGCTGATGCTGGTCCCGGCCTTGCCGAGCCGCTTCATCTCATCGGCGTTGAAATGGATGCCATGCGCGAGCCAGGTGCGCCCATTGAGCCAGCCGCATCGCTCGAGATAATCCAGCGGCCGGCAGCGGTATATCTCCTCGCAGAACCTGTTCTCGTCCTCGGTCTCGGCGAGATGAGTGTGCAGGCGAACATCGAGCTTGTCGGCAAGCTCGGCGGTCTTTTGCATCAGCGAGGTCGTCACCGAGAACGGCGAGCATGGCGCCAGCGCGATCTGCACCATCGCCTGCTCGCCGCGCTGGTGATGCTTTGCGACCACGCGCGCGCTGTCGGCCAGAATGGTGTCCTCATCCTGCACGACGCTATCGGGCGGCAGACCGCCGTCGCGCACCGACAGATTCATCGAGCCGCGCGTGAGCAGCACCCGCAAGCCGAGGCGCTTTGCAACGGCCACCTCGATATCGACGGCGTCCTCGAGCCCGGCGGGAAACACGTAGTGGTGATCGGTCGTCGTGGTGCAGCCCGACAGCAGCAGTTCCGACATTGCAACGGTGACACCGAGCTGGAGCGATTCCGGCGTCAGCCGCGCCCATACCGGATAAAGCGCCTTGAGCCAGGGGAACAGCTCGCGATCGAGTGCAGCCGGGAGCGCCCGCGTGAGTGTCTGGTAGAAGTGGTGATGGGTGTTGATCAATCCCGGCAGTACAACGTGTTCGGCTGCGTCGAACACCGTTACCGACGTAGCCGTTGGCTCCTTGCCGCGGCCGACCAGTTCGACGATCTTGCCATCCTTCACCACGACGCCGCGTTCGGCGCCTTCGGCCAGAATGGAAAGCGGATCCTTGATCCAGATCGGGTGCGTTTGGTCCATGATTCCACCATCTATAGAGAAGCATCGGTGTTTGGTTCGATGCAACGACCGTCCCAATTATGGCCAACAATTGGCGTCGGTCTTGCAAGGCTTCTTAAGTGAGCAAGACTCTTAAGCTAGGATGCATCCTGTTGAAAGCGTCGGCGTATCGATGGACCTGAACACGATCACGGAAGTCGCCCATCCGAAATCCCGGGCGCAACTGCCTGTTTGGAAAGCAGGCGATGCTTGGCTGGCGGGCGGCACCTGGCTGTTCTCGGAGCCGCAGGCGCATCTGAGGCGGCTGATCGATCTCTCCGATCTGAAATGGCCGGCGCTGACAATTGGCGACGACAACTTCACCATCGCCGCCACCTGCACGGTGGCCCAGCTTGACGGCTTTGCCTGCCCGCCGGACTGGATCGCCTCGCCGCTGATCAACCAATGCTGCCGCTCGTTCCTCGCCTCCTTCAAGATCTGGAAGACTGCGACCGTCGGCGGCAATATCTGCATGTCGCTGCCGGCGGGGCCGATGATCTCGCTGACGTCGGCACTCGACGGCCTCGCCACGATCTGGCAGACCGATGGCGGCGAGCGCAAGACTCGCATCATCGACTTCATCACCGGCAATCAGCAGAACCTGCTTCGGCCCGGCGACCTCCTGCGGCAGATCGACATTCCGCTCGCGGCGCTGCGGCGGCGTTCGGCGTTTCGCCAGATCTCGCTGACGCCGGTCGGCCGCTCGGCTGCGCTGTTGATCGGAAGCACCGACAGCGAGGGCAGCTTTGCGCTGACCGTGACCGCCTCGACGATACGGCCGATCAGGCTGGTCTTTGCCACTATCCCAGAGCAGGAGGAATTGCGCGAGACGATCCTGCGGCGCCTCCCGGACAATCTCTACCACACCGACATCCACGGCAAACCGGTCTGGCGCAAGCACATGACGGTGCGGCTCGCGGAAGAGATCCGCGCTGAACTCAAGGCGCAGCCATGACCTTCGACATCAACGGCAAGACATTCTCGGAAGCGCCGCGGGCCGGACAATGCCTGCGCACCTTCCTGCGCGACCTCGGGCATTTCGGCGTCAAGAAAGGCTGCGACGCAGGCGATTGCGGCGCCTGCACCGTGCTGCTCGATGGCGAACCGGTGCATAGCTGCCTGATCCCGGCGTTCCGCGCCGAAGGGCATGCCGTCACCACTATCGAGGGATTTGCACCTGACGGCGGCACCCATCCGCTGCAGCAGGCCTTCCTCGACGCACAGGGATTCCAGTGCGGGTTCTGCACGGCCGGCATGATCCTGACCTGCGCATCGCTCAACCAGGCGCAGCGGCAAGACCTTGGCGCTTCGCTGAAGGGCAATATCTGTCGCTGCACCGGCTATCGCTCGATCAAGGATGCGCTCGACGGCAAGTGCAACATCGAGGACGACGGCGCCGGGACCGCCTTCGGCCGCAGCCTGCCGGCGCCGGCCGGACCGCTCGTGGTGCGCGGAGCAGCGCGCTACACGTTCGACACCAAGGTGGAAGGTCTGCTGCACGTCAAGCTGCTGCGCTCGCCGCATCCGCACGCGAAGATCGTTTCGATCGACAAGAGTGCGGCGCTCGCGCTGCCCGGTGTGCATGCGGTGCTGACCCATGAGGATGCACCAAAACTTCTGTTCTCGACCGCGCGGCATGAGAAGGACTGGATGGACCCCGAGGATACCCGCGTCCTCGACGACGTCGTCCGCTTTATCGGCCAGAAAGTCGCCGCCGTCGTGGCGGAGACCGAGGCCGCGGCGGAAGAAGGCTGCCGCCGCCTCAAGGTCGACTACGAGCTGCTGCCTGCGGTGTTCGACCCGGCCGAGGCGATCGCGCCGGGGGCGCCGGTCCTTCATGGCGACAAGACGGTCGAACATCGCATCACCAACCCCACGCGCAACCTCGTTGCGGAGACGCATGGCGAATATGGCGACGTCGCGAAAGGACTGGCGGAGGCTGCCGTCACCTATGAGGGGACGTTCACGACCCAGCGCGTCCAGCATGCGGCGCTGGAGACCCATGGCGGGCTCGCCTGGATCGACACAGAGGGCATCCTCAATGTCCGCTCCAGCACGCAAGTGCCGTTCCTGACCCGACGCGGGCTGTCGCAGATCTTCGATCTGCCACCCGATAAGATCAGGGTGTTCTGCGAACGGGTCGGCGGCGGATTCGGCGGCAAGCAGGAGATGTTCGTCGAGGACATTCTTGCGTTGGCCGCGCTCAAGACCGGACGCCCCGTCAAGCTCGAATTCACCCGCGAGGAGCAGTTCATCGGCACGTCGACGCGGCATCCGATGCGCGTCAAGGTGAGGGCCGGCGCCGACAAGAACGGCAAGCTGACCGCGCTGCAGCTCGACGTGCTCTCCAATACCGGCGCCTACGGCAACCACGCCGGCCCGGTGCTGTTCCATGCGGTGGCGGAGTCGGTCAGCGTCTACAACTGCCCGAACAAGAAAGTCGACGCCATCGTCGCCTACACCAACACGCTGCCGGCCGGCGCCTTCCGCGGCTACGGCCTGCCGCAAGGGCTGTTCGCCGTGGAAGCGGCGATCGACGAGCTCGCAAAGCAGCTCGGCATCAATCCGTTCGACTTCCGCCGCCGCAATGTCGTGAAGCCCGGCGATCCCATGCTGTCGCCGCCGCCTTCCGAATATCATGACGTGCTCTATGGCTCTTATGGCCTCGATCAGTGCCTCGACCTGGTCGAGCGCGCGATGGCCGAGGAAGCGCCGCGGCATGGATTGTCGCCTGAGTGGCTGATCGGCGACGGCATGGCGCTGACGATGATCGACACCGTCCCGCCGGCCGGGCATCTCTCCGATTCCAAAATCTCGCTGCGCGAGGATGGCGCTTTCGAGCTGACGGTCGGCACCGCCGAGTTCGGCAACGGCACCAGCACGGTGCATCGCCAGATCGCGGCGAGCGCGCTGGCGACGACGGTCGATCGCATCGTCCTGAAGCAATCCGACACCGCGCATGGCGGCCACGATACCGGCGCCTATGGCAGCGCCGGCATCTTCGTCGCCGGGCGCGCGACGCAACATGCAGCGGAAAATCTCGCGGTCGCGATCAAGGCGTTTGCGGCGGAGATGACCGAGGGCGACGCCGACTCATGCCTGCTGGACAATGAAACCGCCGTCTGCGGCAGGCGGCGCCTGTCCTTTGCCGAGCTGGCGAAAGCCGCGGAGGCGCGTGGCAGCACTCTGGAGGCCAGCGGCAGCGCGCATGGCACGCCGCGTTCGGTCGCCTTCAACGTGCAGGGCTTTCGCGTCGCCGTGAACAAGGGCACCGGCGAAGTCAGGATCTTGAAGAGCGTGCAGGCGGCCGACGCCGGCCGCGTCGCCAACCCCATGCAATGCCGCGCGCAGGTCGAAGGCGGCGTCGCACAAGCGCTCGGTGCCGCACTCTACGAGGAGCTCGTGATCGACGATGGCGGACGGGTGATCAATCCGAGGTTCCGCGACTATCACCTGCCCTCTTATGCCGACGTGCCGCGGACGGACGTCTTCTTTGCTGAGACATCAGATGCGGTCGGGCCGATGGGCGCGAAGTCGATGAGCGAGAGTCCATACAACCCCGTCGCCGCCGCACTCGGCAATGCAATCGCCAACGCCACCGGCATCCGCTTCACCAGCGTGCCGTTCAAGCCCGACCGCCTGTTCCCGGCGCTGCATGAGAAGTATGGGTAGTCGCGAATGTCGCACCGTTGCTCTCCGCCGTCATTGCGAGGAGCGAAGCGACGAAGCAATCCATATCTCCGCGAGTGGAGAGATGGATTGCTTCGCTTCGCTCGCAATGACGGAGTGTGTAGGGTGGTGCCCACCATCACGAGCGGAATGCGTGATGGTGGGCACGCTTCCGCCGTCGCCCGTGGACAGGTCACAGCGAGTGGGTCGCTTTGCCCACCCTACGCCCCCGTCTGTCATTCCGGGGCGCGCGGAGCGCGAACCCGGAATCTCGAGGTTCTCCGATGTGCAATCGCACATCGTAGTTCGATGCTTCGCATCGCCCCGGAACGACATCGTCAGCCCCGCCCCACCGTGCACTCGATCTGGCCGTGCGG
The DNA here is from genome assembly GCF_055413685.1 of Bradyrhizobium sp. LeoA1Lang. Lineage (NCBI taxonomy): Bacteria > Pseudomonadati > Pseudomonadota > Alphaproteobacteria > Hyphomicrobiales > Nitrobacteraceae > Bradyrhizobium > Bradyrhizobium sp. LeoA1Lang. The sequence goes on from NZ_JBVAPG010000214.1 coordinate 5,957, forward strand.
CTCGTCAGTCGGCAGGAACACCTGGTTGTTGTTGTCGAGCCCGAAGGCGGAGAGATTCATCGGGATGAAATGCATGTTCGGGCAGGCCATGCTGATCTCGGACATCTCGGGCACCGCCGCGAGCGCCGCCTCGCCCATGCGGTAGAGGCTGTCCTGCACGCTCCAGCTATAGGTGGTCGAGAACACCTCGAGCAGCACATCGAGGATCTTCGCATTCGTCGCCGGATAGCTCGCTGGCTTGCCCGACCATTTCCACGACGCCACCATGCTGGTCGCGCAGATGCGGTCATGCGTCTCGGAAAGCGTGGTGTAGCGGTCCTTGAGGTAATTCTCCCAGCCGGATTGAGTCGACTTCATGAAGGCGAAGCCGTCGATACCCGAGGCGAGCGTCATCGGTCCGCCACGCGTCGCCGTAAGTTCGACGGTCGGCTTGCCGTTGCCGTCGAGCACGAAGCTGTGCGGATGCGGCTTGCCGCCGAAGCTCAGCCTGTTCCACTTGGTCTCGTGCGAGGTGATTGATACCGATGACACCTGCGGATAGGTGTCGAAATATTTCTGCGCCAATACCTGGCAGAATTCTTCCGGGGAGAGCCCGGTATTTTCGCGGGCGACGACGTTGACGACATTCTTGATGGTGTCGGTCGACACCGTGTTGGAATTGTCCGCATCGGTATAGGTGCGGGCGAAATCACCTTCGAGCATCGCCTTGATGTTGAGCTGGCTGACCTCATGCCTGTCGCCATCGCGATGAATGCGCATCACGCGGACGCGGCCCTTGCCGTAGCGGTTCTTGATCAGCGGCACGTGAAAGCCTCCCGTTGAGCCGGTAAATTCAAACGGGCATTGCGCCCGATCTACACATAATGAGCAACGTTTATGCCACCGGGCAAGCTTCGGGCACGGCAACGTGAGTTGGTGTGACCTGCCACCGCTGCCACAATCTTCGCCATCCTTGCCGCGGCCTTCATCAGCGGCATCGGGTATACGTCGTCCCGCACATACGGGCCTCATCCTGAGGAGACCGCGTAGCGGTCGTCTCGAAGGATGGCCGCGGGCGAGATACGGGCCTCATGGTTCGAGACGCGCCTGACGGCGCTCCTCACCATGAGGGACCGGCAGTCGTAGGGTGGGCAAAGCGCAGCGTGCCCACCTTTCTTGCACCGCCCGTGGATGGTGGGCACGCGGAGCCTGTCATCGGGCGCGCGTTCGCGCGACCCGTTGGCTTTGCCCACCCTACAACTTAACTGCCGCGATACGTGGCATAGCTCCAGGGCGTGACCAGGAGCGGCACGTGGAGATGGCCTTCGGGCTCGCTCACCGCAAAACGCAGGGGGATGCGGTCGAGGAAGGGCGGATCGGAGAGCGGCACCTGGCGGCTCGCAAAATACTCGCCGACGCTGAACAGCAGCTCGTACTTTCCTGATGGCACCGGGCGGCCGCCGATCAATGGCTGATCGGTGCGGCCGTCGGCGTTGGTCACGGCGCGCGTCACGACGCGGCTTAAGCCGAGATCGGACAATTCGATCAATTCGACAGCGATGCCGGCGGCCGGCTTGCCACTATGCGTGTCCAGCACATGCGTCGAGAGACGGCCGTGCACGGGAAGTCTGTCCTCCGCCGTCACGAGCTGATCGAGCCGCAGCGCGGCGATGCGGCAGATCTCCTCGACCGATCGCTGTATCTCGGCCGGCACATCGTTCGGCAGCCTCCGCTCGAAATCGCGCAGGATCGAATCTTTGGTGTGGCGGCGGACCGAGACGATGTAGGGGAAACCGAATTTCGAGCGATACGCATTGTTGACGCGCTCGAACGCATCATATTCGGCATCCGACAATCGGTCGAGGCCGGCGCTGTTCTGTTCGGCATCGGATTCCGCGGTGAGGCCCGCGGCGCGCTGAGTCTTGTCGGCGAGATCGGGATGCAACTTGATGAGCGCGAGCCGCAGTTCAGCCGGTGCGCGTTCGACCGCGGCCTTCATCGCCGCGAACAGCGCGTTGACGCCGGCGAACGGCCGCAGCAACGCCACCTGCTCGGCGATCCACGGGGAATGCTCGAAGATGTTGCCGAGCGCCGTGACGAATTCGTCGCGGCCAAGACTGTTGAGATCGGCTGTTGTGATCGACATCCTATCCGATGCTGAAGGCCTGTTCGGCGAGCTGCTTGTGGTTGGCGTGCCAATGCTCGGCGATCTGCAGCCGCGTCGGCACCCAGACGCGGTCGTGCTTCGTGACGTAGTCGAGGAAGCGCATCAGCGCCGCGGCGCGGCCGGGACGACCGACCAGGCGGCAATGCAGTCCGACCGACATCATCTTCGGCGAGGTTTCGCCCTCGGCATAGAGCACATCGAAACTGTCCTTCAGATAGCTGAAGAACTGATCGCCGCCGCCAAAGCCCTGCGGGTTGACGAAGCGCATGTCGTTGGCGTCGAGCGTGTACGGGATCACCAGATGCGGCTCAACGCCCGCCGCCTTGATCCAGTACGGGAGATCGTCGGCATAGGCGTCGCAGAGATAGGAGAGGCCGCCCGTTTCCATCAGAAGCCGGAGCGTATTGATCGAGGACCGCCCGGTGTACCAGCCGAGCGGCCGCGCGCCCGTCGCCTCGGTGTGCACGCGGATCGCTTCGGCGATCTCGGCGCGCTCCTCGCTCTCCGACATGTCCTTGTGCTCGACCCATCGGAGACTGTGGCTCGCGATGTCCCAGCCCGCCTCCTTCATCGCGGCAACGATCTCGGGATTGCGCTTCAATGCCATCGCGACGCCAAACACGGTGGTCGGCAATTTGCGTTCGCCGAACATACGCCAGAGCCGCCAGAAGCCGGCGCGCGAGCCATATTCGAACATCGATTCGATGTTGGCATGGCGCTGGCCCGGCCAGGGCTGCGCGCCGAGCACATCCGACAAGAACGCTTCCGAGGCGCTGTCGCCATGCAGGATGTTGTTCTCGCCGCCCTCTTCGAAATTCACCACGAACTGCACGGCGATGCGGGCATTGCCCGGCCATTTCGGATCGGGCGGGTTGCGGCCATAGCCGCGAAGATCGCGCGGATATGCTTCGGTCACTAAACTTCCTCGAAACGAATCTTCTGCGCGCCCTTCCAGAGCACGGTCTTGCCGAAGGTGACGAGGTTCTCGAGCCCCGACGTCAGCGTGATGAAATGGTTGCCGGCGAGCTGACCCATCTTGCTTGCGAAATGCACGCCGCCATAGGCGAGCAGGATCTCGGTTTCGCTGATGCCGCCGGGATAGAGGATGATCTGGCCGGGCGCCGGATAGCTGGTGTGGTTCTCATATGAGACGCCGAAGTCGAGATCGCCGAGCGGCATCCAGACCCCCTCGCCGCTCCAGCGGACATGGATCGCCTGGCTCTCGAACGGCATCGCCTTGCGAAACGCTGCAACCGTCTTCGGCGCCAGCGCCTCCTCAAAGCGCGCGTCGAATTTGAAGTCGCCGGCATGGACAATCAGTTTGCTCATTGATCTCTTCTCTTGGATCTCTGCTGTTGTGTAGCTGGGAACCGCCTCTCGCTACCGCATTGCAGCGCGGCATCGGAAGCAAGGACCATTCCAGAGGCAGCGTTGGCCTAGTTTCTCCGATCGTACGACCAGCCGAACAGGCCGCTGCGCTGCGTCTCAGGCTCGGGCGGCGGCGCCTCCTTGGCCTCGGCCTGCGGCGGCGGTGCAGGCGGCGCCGGCAGGTTCTCGCATTTCAAGGAGTAGACCAGTTCGCCTTTCGCAGTGCGGCCGATCGGAGCGCAATCGTCCGCCCGCGCGACCGCGCCTTTTGTCGCACCTTTGGTCTCCTTTGGCACCAGTTGGGTCTGCGCCACGGCCAGCGAGGAGACTGGCGCGGCGACCAACAGCAACACTGGTAAAAACTTCTTCATCGGCCTCACTCGTTGGGAATCCTTTGCCTTATTGAACCGGACCGGCACCGGTCACTCCATGATAGCGCGAACCGCCTGTAATACCTGCTGAATATTTAGCCGTGACCAAGAAATTTGCTCGCCGCTTCGTGATGGGCACAACCGTACTAACCGTCAGCGCACATCGCTATCTCCCTCTTTAGCGCTGAGGTGCGAGCCGCACAGGCCTCGCAGACGAAGCGTAATAAAGCCGGGAGAACCACATGAAGACATTCCTCACCATCCTTGGGTCAGTTTTGATTATTGCGTCATCCGTCCAGTTCGCTGCGGCAGCGCAGCAGCGGCATCACTACAAGAAGTCGGACCGAGTGGTGGTGCGCCAGCAGCCGCCGCCCTTCAATTCCTATGCAGCCTGGCCTGCTCCGTCCCCTGAGATGTACGACTACCCGCCGAGCGTCTTCACTGGTGGCTGGTCGGCACCCGCCGGCCGCTGAGCCGATCGAGGCTGAACGCAACAAAGGCCGGCCGCGGACATCGCGGTCGGCCTTTTCGTGTAACATGACCTCGCAACCTTCAGACGGGAGAGAATGATGACGACAGCGACATTGCGCGGCCATGTGGCGCTCGTGACCGGAGGTTCGCGCGGCATCGGCGCGGCGATCGTGCGCGCGCTGGCGGAGCAAGGCGCGGCTGTGGCGATCAATTATCGCGAGCGTGCGGGCGATGCGGATGCGCTGGCGAAGGAGATCTCGACCGCGGGCGGAAAGGCGATTGCGATCGGCGCGGACGTCTCAAAGGCCGCGGCGGTCGCGCAGCTCGTGCAGCGCGCTACCGCCGAACTCGGCCCGATCGACATCCTCGTCAACAATGCCGGCATCGCAATCGTCAGCGGCGTCGACGATCTCACCGAGGCCGATTTCGATTCCACCATCGCGGTGAACCTGAAATCGGTGTTCCTGTGCACGCAGGCGGTGCTGCCGGGAATGCGCGCGAAGCAATGGGGCCGCATCGTCAACATCTCCTCGGGTGCCGCGCGCGGCGCCGGCGCGATCGGTCCGCACTACAATGCATCGAAGGCCGGCGTCGAGGGATTGACGCGGGGCTATGCGGCACGCCTCGTCAAGGAAGGCATCACCGTCAATGCGGTCGCGCCTTCGCTGATCGAGACCGACATGATGAAGGGCCAGCCTAACCTGGTCAGCCGGATTCCGCTCGGCCGTTTCGGCACCGCCGACGAAGTCGCGCAGGCCGTCATGCTGCTGATCGGCAACGCCTACATGACCGGCCAGACCGTCGCGATGAGCGGCGGCATGGCGTTCAACTAGCGCGCCACGATCTGTAGGGTGGGCAAAGCGAAGCGTGCCCACCATCCCGAGTGCTAGATGGTGGGCACGTCGCTGCGCTCCTTTGCCCACCCTCATATGGGGCTTCGTGAGTCAAGGCTCTCAACGAACAGGGTTGGGTTGGGTTTTTGCGGTGAGAGGGCGGCGCGCGGAGCCATGCGTAGCGCAGCGCGACGACCGGGCCCCGGG
>NZ_JBVAPG010000215.1:0-11344 GCF_055413685.1 Bradyrhizobium sp. LeoA1Lang
AGCCTTCGTGGTAACGCTTGTCATGGCGTGGTCTCCAGCCCGGCGCGTCAACGCCGGGTGATTCGAGGTTGATCACCCCGGAGACTACGCCACTTTCAATTCCAACCGCTTTTCGGACGGCACCAAGCCGGCCTCTTCATCCCCGGTCTTGGTTTGAACCAACACCCGCTACGGACCGGCGCCTTCCGGATAATCTTCAAAGACCGGCGCAAAATCCCCTGCCAGAAGAGTCAGGTCGGCCGGCCAAAGAAATTAGGCGAACCGGATCGGTGCCCAGTCCTCATCGATCGACAGGCAATTGACGCTGTCACCGAGTGCGCGGCCGCCCTCCCCCGTGTCGGTTTGAACCAACAAGTTCTGGGCCTGCGCCATATTGCGGCATTCAATTGCTGGAAGGTCGAAACAGAACCGAAGCCCCAGAAACACGGGAAAATTCCTTCTCCGCGAGGGTCAACGGCCCCAGCGCGAAAAACCCTAAAGGCCGCCAACTCAGTCGGGTTTTCCCTCGGTTGGGCAGGGTGAAGGGATCGAGAGCCAGGAATCGCCCGCCGCAGTCCTACGTAGTTCCAATTTGAGACATGAACCTTGGCACGATTTGTGCTCACCCATGCTTGTCGGGATTTTGCATCACCTTCCCGGGGCTAGAGGACTAGGAGCCAACGCCGCTCGCGAATCATTTCAAGCGAGCGGCGTTGTGCTGTCGAAAATCCTCCGCGAGTGACCAACGGGATCCAAAGACGACTGATGACTCCCGCTGATTCCCCACAAAGATATCAACCGCCTTCCCAAACTCCCCGCCAAGGGTCGTTGCGGCCGACGGCAATGTGAGAGTCCCATGTTTCCGGATCGCTGACGGTCGCGATAGGCTAGCGGCCCCTCTGCCGGCTCGCGTAAGGATTGGCAACACCTGCTTGCGGCGAACGAACACCGCTTCGCCCGCGCAAGCCGGAAACCGATCCGGTCTACCCATCCGTCAGGCTCGTCGCTTTTCGTGGAGCCGGGAATTGATCTGCGACATCAGGATCGGCCCAAGTGAAAATTCCCCGACCTCCGCTTTCCGCGTCAGTCCGCGCAAGTACCCGCCGGCCGATCTGATCGCGGTGCCACGCTGCAGGATGCAGGCGACGACGACCGCCGCTTGCATTTCGCCCAGGATGGTTTGGGCCTCCTCCCAGGCGCTCGGACTGATCCCTAGCATCGATCGCACAACGGCCGCGGTGGCGAGGAAATCGCGCCAGTTCGCAATCCCGCCCTTCGCATAATCGACGATGTCCGGGCATGCACTCAGCACCATTCCCAACGGATACGACCCCTCCGCGACTCGCGATGGTTGTGGTTTTAGCTCAGCTCCCGCCGCCCTGCCTTCTTGGAGGCTAGGTTCAAGATCAATAGGGGGGTTTGGGGTTGAACTCTGTATGTGGCGCTCAGATTGGGACTCATTGGCGCTCGGATTCGTAGATTTAATGTGGGCTTCCAGAAGATTAAGCACATCGTCGGCCAGTTGCGACAGTTCGTCAGCGATCGGCTCGAGCTGGTCCCGCGTGGCGGTCCTCGGAATCTGGGCTAGCATCGCCCTGAAGGCGGCGTGGACTTCCTGCCAGTCGGCAGGCCCCTGCCCTCCCCTGCGCGTCGGGACACCTTCCTCGATGCCGGTGGCAATCATCTTGGCGATGTCGCGCCGACATAGCGTGATGCGCTCGCGCACGAGCCTGAGCGCGCGCGCCTCTGCTTCGATGTCGGCCGCCAGGTGCTCGAACTCTTCTGATCGCACGACGAGCGGTGACAGATCGAAACCGAAGGCAAGCTCGATCTCGCCGGCGCTGCCCTTCCGCGCATAGCGCTTGCCGTTTGGACTATCACGCCGAATGATCAACCCAGCGTCGACCAGGACGGCGAGGTGGCGGCGTAGTGTCGAAGCGGGCATGCCGTGCGCGCGCAACGTGAGCTTGTCGTTGGAGGGAAAGACGATCAGGTCATCCTCTCCTGTCAGTGCCGTCTCCGGATGGAAGGTCAAAAGTGCGTTCAACACGGAAAGCGAGCGCTCAGACACCCCGAGGCGCGGGCGCGCCGTACAGATGGCGTGGAAGATATTCCACTTGTGCACGACCTTTTCAGGGGATCGCCCCGTGGCCCCCATTTGGCTTGCCACATGGGCAAGCGTCAGCGATCGCCGCCCAAAGGGCGTCGTTGGAGAGTGTGACTGCATGTCTTTGCCTCAGCTGGGCAAAGAAAATCTGCTCGCGGAAACGGCGATAAAATCGCGTAGAAACTCTTGACTGCGATTCGCGAAAGTGATTCTCTGTCAATCGCCAAACTTGAAGAGAAGGCTTCCGGAACTCCGTTTCGGGGGCCTTTTTTCTTTCCCTTGTCTGCTCCTGGTTCGTGTTACGGGCCGAAGCCGTCAGGCCTCGGTAGTTTCCTGGCCGCCGCTCGTCTTGGAAAAGGCGTCGAACAGGGCCGGGAGTTGCTCGACAAGAAATGCCGCGAATGTCGCCGGGACATTTTTGTCGATGGTGAGCTTCATTTCGCGCTCGGCGTGACGCACGTGCGCAATCTTATCGCCGGATACGGAAAAGACCGGCTTCTCTTCCGGCGCCTTCGAGGTCCCCCCGCGTGATGGACGGCTGACCGCTGAAAATGCTGCAAGAAATCGAGCGTCGGTTTCTCGCTCTGCAAATTTTGGTTCAGCGATCGCCGCTCTGACACGTTTGAGCGCCGCGGCATCCTTGATCAATTCTGCGAATGACTGCCAGCGGCCGCGGCCAACTTTCGGAGCCTTCCCGATGGCTTGAATAACGTCGGTTGGAACCGATCGAGCGACGGCAAGAAGTTTGGAGGCCTCCGCTCGATCGATCGACAAGGCATCTTGCACGACTGACCGACTATGCCCGGCGTCTTCGATATGCATCGCGAAGGTGGCGCGTTCAATGAAACTCAAATCTTCGCGTGGCGCGTTCTCGAGTCCTTGCGCGACGACAAGCGCTTCATCTGACAGCGATCGCAGGATCGCTTTGACCGAAATACCTAATTCGCGCGTGGCGCGGACGCGGCGATGACCATAGGCGCTCTGATAGCGCCCTGTTGCGTCGGGATGCTCCCGAACGAGAATGGGGACCTCTTGGCCACGCTGTGCGATCGACTGTTTAAGGGCCTCGAACGAACTATCATGATTGTCGCGAAACCGGTCGGCCAGCGGTGACGGATCGATAAGCGAGGGGTCGATTTCAAGTATCACAGCCCCGGAAGCAATTCTTTCGCGAAGCTCCTCGTTCTCTCTCTCGACTCCGGAAAAGGAGTCTTTCAAGGAGCGAACCGAACCCGACGAAACCCGCGGCAAGGCGCCAGGCGCGTTGTCAGCTGACAACACGTTTGATTGCGGGGTCGTGAAAAGGCTTTTGATAGTGTCAGTACGTTTGTTCATCGACCCCACACCTTCTTAAGAAGTTGCGCGATTTCGGCGTTGACCGCGTCGACCGATTCCAATGCCCGGTCGTAGGCGCCCCGCCCTACGGCGCCGCGCTCCAGTTCGTAAAGTGATTGCTTAGTCAGACCGGCATTGGCGATTGCAGTCGATTTCCACACAGTGGCCTGAAGGACATCCGATCCAAAAAGGTTACGAAGGAGGGCCACGATTTGCGCTTCGGGGACGTCGTTAGGATCGTGACGTGTGATGACGTACCGGATGAAATCGTGATCGAGCCGCCCGCCAGCCTCCTCGATGACGGACATGAGATCCGACGTCATGAGGAGAAATTGGCTCATAGATGCGACATCGACCATCTGCGGATGGATGGTCACGAGCATCGCGGTGGCCGCGTTTAGCGCGCCCATGGTCAAGTAACCAAGTTGTGGTGGGCAGTCGATAACAACGACGTCATAGTCGTCGGCAACCTGATCGATGGCGCTGGCGACGCGGCGAAAGAACAGGTCGTGCCCACGTTCACGCCGCTCGATCATTGCGCGGGGCGTATGGTGCTCGAACTCCATAAGCTCGAGATTGCCTGGAACGAGCCCTATCCCGTCAAAGTAGGTCGGCCGGATAATCTCGCGCATCGGCCGGCGGTGCTCGTCATACCGTATGGCACCGTAGAGAGTTTCGTTCGCCGCGATGTCAAACTCGGGTTGGTACCCGAACATTGCTGAAAGCGAAGCTTGCGGATCGAGGTCTATCGCGAGGACACGAAAGCCGGCAAGGGCCAGATATTGTGAGAGATACAATGCCGTCGTCGTCTTGGCGGAGCCGCCTTTGAAGTTCGCGACGGTGATAATTTGGAGCTTGTCGCCTGGGCGACGGCGCGGCAGAAATTCCAATGCTTCTCGGGGCCGCGCGCTGGCCAGATACTCGCGCAACTCATGAATCTGAGCCAGGGTATAAGATCGGCGGCCTCCAGGCCCCGTCGCTGGGTTCGGTCCAAGTCCGTCGAGAGAGAGCTGCCGAAGATAGCCGTCGGATACGCGCGCAATACGCGCAACCTCTCCCGAGGTGAACGAGCGGAGGGACTTGCTCGCTGAAGGCGGGAAAAGCGTCGTTGCTAGCGAGCGAAGCTGGCCGGAAAGAATACCGGCGTGCCTCGTGATCCGCGCAGACGCGGTCTCGCTCATAGTACCCGAAGCTTCCGCTAAGATCGCCATTTGCCTTCTCAAGACGGTATCTGCGCGTCAGACGCCTAATCGCCGTCTAGAGAGATGGCCACGATTCTATGATTTGAGCAAGAATTAAAGGGTTAACGAGTTGTTAACGGTCGATAGCGCGCCCCATGGCGAGCAGCGGCATTTTTTGGCGCACCGCTGTTGTCCGCTGACAACAAGATTTCCGGCGAATGGAACGAACCTCAACTATAGCGTGAGTCGGCGGGGCTGGCACGGGTTCCCTAGCGTCAGTTATATTTCCTTAGCTGCCGCATTGAACGGTGCTGCAGCATGCGGGCGCGCCGGCCCGCCACTCCGTGCAGCCAAATTGGTCGCTTCTGAGTCGGTCAGCGCGTACTGGCGCTTGACGAGACGTACAGCGCTAACGCACCTCTATTCCGCGCCTCCCAGCGAATCGTCGTTCCGGGGAATCGCGTCCCTCCTGATATGAAGTAGACTCGCTCAAGCTTACCAACCCGATGCCGCGATCGACGGTCCTATGAAAAGCACCCTCCCCGCCTCGTCAGACCATTGGGTCTCAGGGTGCCCGAGCCCGATGGCGAGCGGCGTGAAGTTTGCGATGCTGGCGCGCTAGGACCAGCGGCGCGCTGGGCTGTCGCGGAGTTGATCGAGGCGCGCTACCGCGGCATTTTCGCTGGGCCGCCGCTCGGCTGGCGCAAGAGCAAGCGCCGCAGGGTAACAGATCTCCCCAACCGGTCGGACGAACAGGCGTCGAGCAATCGACCGAGTTCTGGGTCATCCGCGCAGCTCTTGCGCTGCCGTCGCCACACCGAGGCTCGGGCCGCCAGCCGCAACGCCGACCACCGGCCTGGCGCTGCGACGAGACCTTCCTCATCGGGGCACCGCAATCCGTTGCCGCAAAGGACGGGAATGTGCAGTCGGGCCACAACCTCGACTGGCACGCGGTGGTGCGGATCAGCATTGCGCCGGGCCAGATCCAATCTCCGCCTGGCGTTCAGATGTCCCACGGCAACGTCCAGCCGCCATCGGCCAGGCTTTGGGAATGCGCCAGGTTGAACGCGAGCGCTCGCTTCGTATCCCTGGGCGAGATGCCTCGGCGTCCCTCTGGTGTCGTTCATCGCTGAAACCTCATGGATTGTTGTCAGCTGACAACATCCACCCCTTCGTCCGACCGCCCAGCGTACACGATACCGGCATCAGGGTCGGGCAGGCGACGCTAATCCTGGGCGATCACAGGCAACAATCGCTGCGGAGCCGTGGCCGTGCGTCTTCTGGAAGGTTCTGCCGGAACAGGCTGAGCTCGCTATCGACTACCTCGATCTGTTCCATCAGGATGTCCGAGGCGTCCGGAATGGCAATCACTCATTGGTTGGCGAGCACTGGAGGAATGCCTGGGCGAATTGAACCAATGACCGCAGGACAGGGATCGTTGTCAGCTGACAACATCCGTCCCTTCGGGAGGACAGAGGAGGGCGTATTCATACACGATTAACCATAAGAGCCTTCCTTGCCGACCTCTAAAGTCCGCGCATCTTTGCGGAATTGACCGGATTTGCATCCGGTCGAAAGCCGCGCGATCCGGCGGGCTCCACACCATCGAACTGGCCCGTGGATCAAGCCGAGAAGCGGGTTGGGCGTTTCAATCGAGCGGGAGCTGTCCGACTAGCGGTCGAAGACAACCGTCCCGGCACCGTCTGCCCCCCGGATTGAAACTTGCGGGTTCGGTGGATCGGCGAGGGCTTGTTGTTGTCAGCTGACAACAAGGACCTCGCTAAAGGGGTCGGCTGCGCGCCCGGGACCACCAAGCGATGCGGCGCCGAGGTCTGATCCACCACGACGTCGAACCGCTCGATGAGAGCGAAATGGCCGGCCAGATGTGTGCATCTCGGCGGCCAATTTGAGACGAAGCGATCCTAAGCCAAAGGGCGGCCGGCCGCTGGGGTACAGCAATCTGTGGAATGACGACCATCGGCGCGGCGCAGAAGAGGGAGGTTGAAAATCGGCCATGCGGTGGTGTCGATCCGGAAGGCACGGTCGAGATTCCAGCGGTCACCAATGCGCTTTGACCTCGACACCCAGCACTCGTGGACCATCGGCCGCAAGGCCAAATTTGTCGCTCGGGCCCTCGACAAGCGGTCGGCCGCTGGCCGGACGCCGGCTATCATCTCGTTGTACAGCCCGTTGCCGCTACCTTCGGCACGGCCGGGCAAGAGCTGCTAGGAATAGGCCTGCCGGCCGCGTCTACGATGCTCGCTGAGTGTGGGATCCGCACCGATCTGCCGGTGGCTTAGCGCCCCCGGGGGAGCATAGGGGTTAACCGGATGCGGCGAACGCATCTTTCCGGTTTTCAGGATCGCTGAGTTTGCGGATTTGCGCTCAAATCATCGATAAGTCGATATCGATAGCAGAAAATGACCGGGAAACCTATATCCGCTATGACGGAAGAAAATGCCGTGTTAGCTTCCGTTACGGCGACTCCCGTTAAGGTTATCAATATCTTGCCGAAGAAGTACAAAATCCCCGATCCGGTGCCTTGGGCCCAGTTGGCCGGTTCGCTCGCGGCCGCCGAGGATACTGTCGCCCGCCTGGACGAGCGGCTGGCAAAAAGCCCAATCCGGGACGGCTCGATCAGCCGCATGCACTTCGCCGACGCCTGCGCCAGTCTGTGGCTTGAGGGCGAACTTGTCCACCTCGACGACCTCGTGCTCCACGACGCCGGCATGGATGTCCGCACCCCCACCCATGAGTTGACTCGGGCCCACGCCGTGCTGCGCGCCCGTCGGCGCATCGCCGAGGCGAAGCCCGACTGGGCGCTGTCAGCTGTCGGGCTCGCAGGCCTTCGCGGCCGGGCCGAACGCGAGGACCGGGAGGGCAACCGAAAGGACGGTGAGGGAAGTTTTGGTGGCGACGATGAGAGCGCAGAGCAGGACGAGGCGGGTCTCGACGGGCCAGTCGGCCGCATCGACACCGATCCTCACTTGGCCGCCGCCTTTGCCGCGGTCGACGCCGCGAACGCCAGGGCGGAGCGGAGGCTCGCCGACGAGGCGCGGTCGCCGACGGAGCGGGACCCCCTAATCTACGATCCCGATTGGGACGAGGACGGACGTCTCGACCAATGGCGCGCCGTGGTTGACCAAACCCGCGGCTTGCCGCCAACCCTTGCTGCGGCGATTGCCGCCGACGCCTGGGGTGAGATCGAACCGCTCGAGCACACGCCTTGGCTCGGCCGCCTGCTCGTCGCTAGCGTGCTGCGCGCGCGCGGCAAAACGCGCTGGCATCTGCCGTGCCTGCATGCTGGGCTGAAGAGCATTCCGCGTGAGCGTCGGCGGCCACGCGACGCAGCAGCACGGTTGGTAGTGCAGCTCGAGGCGATGATTGCCGCCGCCGAGGCTGGCCGCAAAGACCACGACCGCTGGCTGATGACCCGAAACTTACTCGCCCGGAAACTCGCCGGCCGTCGCTCCACTTCAAATCTGCCGGCTCTCCTCGACTACGTGCTGACCCGGCCGATCGTCTCTGCGGGCATGATTGCGGCGGAGCTCGGGATCACGCCCCGTGCTGCTCAAAACCTCGTCGCCGAGCTCGGCCTGCGCGAGGCGACCGGACGCGGACGCTATCGGGCGTGGGGTGTCCTGTAGAGCGCGGCGCGTGAGCTTCAAGGCGCCACACACGTCAGGCGGCCATTCGGCGGCAGATCTTCACGCAAAGACGGCCCCACCTTTCGGCGGGGCCGCTGCGTCGGCCCTCAATCCCGATTCGGGCGGGACCAGATGAGCTGAAGACCTTCCTGGCCTTCCACCTCGATCAGGGTGGCGTAGATTGGAGCCGGGAAGCTCGGGTCGTCCAACTTGACCGAGAGGTAATCGCGCTCGGTGTCTCTTGCGGTCTTCTGCCAAGCCGCTCCCAGCTCTACATTGCCGGCGAAGATGCGGAAGTGCGGACCCTTGTCGGAGGGGGTCTCGACGCGGACCAGCTTGGCCTTGGCATTGAGAGTGAGGGTGCGAACCGTGCCGGTGAAGCCGTTGCCGGTCGAGGTGAAGGTGCCGATGGTTGCCATTGTCGTGTCCTTTCAGTTTCCCGGGCCGCGCCCATCGCGGCCTCGATGGCTGGCGACAGACCGGAGGCGGTCGACCCGCACCCCGAAGGGGCCGGCACGCAGTAGAGGGCAGCCAGGGCGCGACTTTCTTGTCGCGCGAGGAATGGACGCGTAGCGGTCCAGGGGAAGAAAGTCGTAACCGGCTGTTGCGGGGTTAAGAGCGAGGCGGCGCTTAAGCGACGACGCCCTTCGGTCAGACATGCCGATCGAGGACAACGTGGGTGCGCCAGAAGAAACGGCCGAGGAGCATGACTTGCGCTCATCGAAACCTTGACTGAGGAAGGCATCCGATCACCGCTCACCGCACACATCTTTCATTCCTCAGGCTTGCGCGTCGAGACCCGAACCGGGAAGGTAAGTGCGCTGCTCGGCGGTCAAGAGGCAAACGGCCGCAAGGTGAACCCGCAGGCCGCAAGCGCTATTTGCGCGGCAAAGCGACGCCTGTGCAAAGCCAAAACGTTGTCCCTAGAAAGGCAAGCAAGGCCACAGTCAGGTGGCGCAGCACGAGAAAATAATGGGACGCTGGCCCGTGAGCGGCATGCAAGGGGCTACATCTCTGCGCTGATCGCCGTATGGGTAGGGGCCGGCAAGCGCCGGCGCCAATCACGCTCTGCGCTCCTCATGCTGCCTCCTCGACCTCGGCGGCCTTCGGCTGCTGGTCGTGCAGGTAGGCGACAGCACGTTGCGCATGCGCCGCAGCCGAGAAGATGAAGCGCTTCTCACTAGACAAGACCTCCAACCACGACGCGAGGTAGCTTGCATGATCCGGCCGCGGTTCCACTTCAGGAGAGATCCCGAGATCCGCACAGAGGAAGCAGCTTCCCAGTTCGGCAATCAGCTCTTCGCGCGCGCGTTCGCTCCGATCCTTGCCGTAACGGCTGAGATCGCGATTAACGCGGTGAGCGGGAGCGGTCCAGTGCACGGTCTCATGGGCTCTGACGGCGACATAGGAGCCCGTGTCGCGAAAACTTTCGATCGGCGGCATCTGGATGTGATCTGACGAGGGCGCGTAAAACGCCATCGATCCGCCATGCCGGACAATCGCCCCGGTGTTGGCGAAAAAAGCGTCGGCCTTGGTGTTACGCTCGATCGTTGATGCGATGGCGGGCGGCCGACCGTAATATTGTTTCGGCAAGCCATCGATTTGATCGACGCAAAAGACTGTATAGGCCTTCAGGAAGGGGATATCCCTTTCGACTTCGCCGCCGAGAGCGTCGGTCTCCGTCCTGGTGAAGCGGCTCGCATACACCACAGTGCTGCCGGTCTCGCCCTTGCGGACATGCGCGCCGACTTCGCTGGCCTGCTTGAACCTCATCCAGATCGGAGAGCGGAAGCCGCGCGCGACGGCTTCTGACCAAAGCAGCACGACGTTAATGCCCGCATAGGGCTGGCCGTTGTGGCGCAGCGGTCGCGTGATGTGGCCTTCCATATTCGCGGCGGTCCAAGGTTGAACCCAGGGGCGCACGCCGCGTTCGAGCTCGGCGACAATGCGGTCCGTGATGCGGGCATATCCTCGCCACCGACCGCCCCAGTCGATCAGGGCGGGATGGCCCAGGCTTGTTTGCGCAGTCCTTGTTTGAATGCGTGGAGGACATCGGCGATCTTCGCTTCCGGACAGTGGTGCGCCTCAAGCAAACGATGGATTGAGACGGAGGACTTCTGGCTGCTTCTCTTCTCGCTGCGAAGATGGGGGCTGAACTCCGGAGCGCTGACGGACAGCCGCACGGCACGCTTCCAGGCGTCATCCCCGCTGAAATGCCGTTCGAGTCGCGGACGCCAGACGACGAGGACCGGCATAGTAGCACCCGCATCGGCCGCCGCGCGTCAGCCGAAGGCCTTGGCGATGAGGTACCACTGCATAAGTCACCTCCATCCGGCGAAATTCGAGGGACCGGCGTAGAGAGGATGCCGCGCTTCGTCGATGACGAAGCCGAAGCGGCCTGGACGGTATTCGTCCGCGGGGACGAGATAGCGGCGCTGTTCGGCCGCGCGGCGATCGCCGCCAAGCGTGGCGACGCACTCGATCATGCCCGGACGATGGTCCGAACGGATTGCCGAGACGACGACCCAACGATCGGCATGGTCGCGCTCAAAGACGCGCCGATCGTTATCGCGGGATTCGCCGGGCCGAAGGGATCGGCCGTAAATCGCCTCCCAGGCCTCGGGATACCAGTCCCGGATAACCCCGGTGGCACCGGACGCAGTGTTGTCGCGATCTGCAGAAGATTGGGACGCATTCATGCCGCCCTCCCTTCAGGCTTCTCCGGTATGCACTCGTCGGCGGCGACTTCGTCGAGCACGGCGTCAGGATGGCGGTGCGAAGCGAGCCACGCTTCGGCCGTCGCGCGCGTATCGGCGAGATGCAGGAATTCGGCATCCTCGCCGGCGCGATCGAGAACGCGCACCATCCCAGGCTTGGGACGTTCGATCACGGTGAACGACAACGGTGAATGCACCGAGAAAGTCTTGAAGACCTTCAGGACGACGACGCCGGCGCTGCCGAAGTCGCCCTAGGGTCTGTTGGGATTCATCGGGAGTTTATCACGGCAGCGGTCAGATGGATCATGGCTGCGAAGCTTTGATCTGTCTTGTCTGCGCGCAGCGCGATGCGCTTGAATTCCTTGAGCTTGCAGAAGA
>NZ_JBVAPG010000216.1:0-10956 GCF_055413685.1 Bradyrhizobium sp. LeoA1Lang
GCTTCTCGAAACTGAAGCGTTTCAGGCGCGTTGCTACGCGCTACGAAAAAACCGCACGAAATTACTTCGCTGTCGTCGCTATCGCCGCAACTCTGCTCTGGCTAAGATAACTGTCCACGCGACCTAGGTTGCGACGGCGCAGTTGCCACTTTATGATGCGTTCCCAACTCGGTAACGCGCTTTAAGGAATCCGCTTATCGGATCATCCCCGGGCGCGACCCGGTTCCCCTCCTTTTCAAACAAGTTGGACCCATGCTTCGAGGAATTCGGACAGCCTCATCAAACTGGCTCGGCAAGATTATCATGGCCGTGGTGATGGGCGTTTTGATTGTCAGTTTCGGAATCTGGGGCATCGCCGACATCTTCAAGGGATTTGGCCAGTCGACGCTCGCCACGGTTGGCGGCACCGAAATCTCGACCGAGCAATTCCGCCAGATCTACACCGACCGGTTGCAGCAGGTCGGACGCCAGTTCGGCCGTCCGTTGACGCCGGACCAGGCGCGCGCCTTCGGCTTCGACCGCCAGGTATTGCAGCAGACGATCGCGGAAGCAGCCCTCGACGAGGAGGCCAGGCGGCTTCGGCTCGGCCAGTCCCGGGACGAGACGATGCGCGCGATCTACAACGATCCGAACTTCAAGGGGCTGAACGGCCAGTTCGAGCCGCAGCGCTTCCAGTCCGTGATCCGTCAGTTCGGCTACACCGAACAGCGCTATCTCGCCGAGCAGCGCCGCGTCGGCCTCCGCCGCCAGATCGCCGGCACGATCGGAGCCGGCATCGAGCCGCCAAAGACGTTGATCGAGGCCCTGGTCCGCTATCAGAACGAGCAACGCTCGATCGAGTACATCAAGCTCGACGCGGCGCAGGCCGGCACCATCGACCCGCCCTCGCCCGAGGCGCTCGCCGCCTATTTCGAGGATCACAAGGCCCAGTTCCGCGCGCCCGAATTCCGCAAGATCGCCTTCGTCGTCGTGACGCCCGAGGAGATCGGCAAGTGGACCGAGGTCTCCGACGAGGATGCGAAGAAGATATTCGAGCAGCGCCGCAACCAGCTCGGCACGCCGGAGAAGCGCGAAGTATCGCAGATCGTGTTTCCGAACGTGGAAGAAGCCACTGCCGCACGTGCGCGGCTGACCTCGACCACCTCGTTCGACGACCTCGCCAAGGAGCGCAACCTCAATCTGTCCGACGTCGATCTCGGCATGGTCGCGAAGTCGGCGATCCTCGATCCGGCGGTGGCGGATGCGGCCTTCTCCCTGCCCTCGGGCGAAGTCAGCCAGCCGGTGCAGGGCCGCTTTGGTGTGGCGCTGGTCAAGGTCGGCAAGATCGAGCCGGGCACGACACCGACCTATGAGAGCATGGCGGGCGAGATCAAGAAGCAGATCGCGGCCGAGCGCGCCCGCGAGAAGGTCGCCGATCTCCACAACAAGATGGAGGACGAGCGCGGCGGCGGCGCCAACCTCGTCGAGGCGGCGCAGAAGCTTGGGCTCACCGCCGTCACCATCGACGCCGTCGACCGCTCGGGACGCATGCCGAACGGCCAGCCCGTGGCGAACATTCCAACCGGGCTCGATGTGGTTTCGCAGGCCTTTGGCAGCGATGTCGGCGTCGACAACGAGCCGATCCAGTTCCGCGGTGGCTACGTCTGGTACGACGTGCTCGGCGTGACGCCGTCGCGCGAGCGCAGCCTCGACGAGGTGCGCGCCCAGGTCGAGGCGAAATGGCGCGAGGACCAGATCGCGACCAGGCTGCGCGACAAGGCGACCGAGATCGTCAAGAAGGTCGAGGCCGGCGGCAAGCTCGCCGACGAAGCCTCCACGCTCGGCGTCAAGCTCGAGACATCAGATAAATTTCGCCGCGACGCCTCGCTGCCGGGCGTGCCCGAGAGCGTGGTCGCGGCGGCCTTCCGCACCGCCAAGGATGGCGTCGGTCAGGCCACGGGCACCGGCGGCGAGCGCGTCGTCTTCCGTGTCACCGACATCATCGTGCCGCCGGTCGATCTCTCGTCCGAGGAGGTGAAGAAGTTGAAAGAAGCGCTGCAGCGCGGATTGACCGACGAGCAGGTCGCGCAATACGTCAACAAGATCGAACACGACATCGGAACATCAATCAATCAGGCCGCCTTCGCACAGGTGACGGGCGCAAACAACAACTGAGCATGATCCGGAAAAGTGGGAACCGGTTTTCCGATCGGATCATGCGTCACTGAATCACGAGCCAGCACGCGATGGACGACCTGAAATCGATAATTGCGAAAGTCGCCACCGGCGCAACCTTGTCGCGCGACGAAGCGGCAAGCGCCTTCGACAGCATGATGTCGGGCGAAGCCACGCCCTCACAGATGGGCGGCCTCCTGATGGCCTTGCGCGTGCGCGGCGAGACCGTTGACGAGATCACCGGCGCGGTGTCGGCGATGCGCAGCAAGATGCTGCGGGTGACGGCGCCTGCCGAAGCGGTCGACGTGGTCGGCACCGGCGGCGACGGTTCCGGCTCCGTGAACGTGTCGACCTGCGCCTCCTTCATCGTGGCCGGCACAGGCGTGCCGGTCGCAAAACATGGCAACCGCGCGCTGTCGTCGCGCTCGGGCGCTGCCGACGTGCTGGCCTCGCTCGGCGTCAAGATCGATCTTACGCCCGCCGAGGTCGGCCGCTGCGTCCAGGAAGCAGGCATCGGCTTCATGTTCGCCCCCGCCCATCACCCGGCTATGAAGAATGTCGGCCCGACTCGGGTCGAGCTTGCGACCCGCACCATCTTCAACCTGCTCGGCCCGCTCTCCAATCCCGCCGGCGTGAAGCGGCAGATGGTCGGGGTGTTCTCGCGGCAATGGGTGCAGCCCTTGGCGCAGGTCCTGAAGAACCTCGGCTCGGAAGCGGCCTGGGTGGTGCACGGCTCCGACGGACTGGACGAGATCACCCTCACCGGCCCGACCTTCGTCGCGGCGCTGGAAGGCGGCGATATCAGAACCTTCGAAGTCACTCCGGATGATGCCGGCTTTGGCCGCGTCGGCGGCGAGGCGCTGAAGGGCGGCGATGCCGATGCCAATGCGGTGGCGCTCTCGAGCGTGCTCAATGGCAAGCCGAGCGCCTATCGGGATGTCGCGCTGCTCAACGCCGCCGCGGCGCTGATCGTCGCCGGTCGTGCCAAAGATTTGAAGGAAGGCGTCGCGCTGGCGACCAATTCGTTGGATAGCGGTGCTGCGGCCGCGAAGCTCAAACATTTGATCGCGGTTTCAAACAGCTAGAGCATGATCCGGAAAAGTGGAAACCGGTTTTCCGAAAAGATCATGCTCAAAAATATAGGGCGATCGCGATGTCCGATATCCTGAAGAAGATCGAAGCCTACAAGCGTGAGGAGATCGCCGCCGCCAAGCGCGCGCATCCGCTTTCCGAGATCGAGGCGCGCGCCAGGGCGGCGTCGCCGCCACGCGGGTTCGTGCGCGCGATCCGTGAGAAGCACGCTCGCGGCGACTACGCGCTGATCGCCGAGATCAAGAAGGCCTCGCCATCGAAGGGCCTGATCCGCGCCGATTTCGATCCGCCCGTTTTGGCAAAAGCCTATGAGGCCGGCGGCGCGGCCTGCCTGTCGGTGCTGACGGACACGCCCTCGTTCCAGGGCCACCTCGATTTCATGGTCGCGGCGCGCGCGGCGACCAATCTGCCGGTGCTGCGCAAGGATTTCATGTTCGACACCTATCAGGTGGTCGAGGCCCGCGCCCATGGCGCCGACTGCATCCTGATCATCATGGCCGCACTCGATGACGCCGCAGCCGAGGATATCGAGGATTCCGCGCTCGCGCTCGGCATGGACGTGCTGGTCGAAATCCACGACCGCGCCGAACTCGACCGCGCGCTGAAGCTCAGCTCGCCGATGATCGGCGTCAACAACCGCAATCTCCGCACTTTTGAGACCACGCTCGCCACCAGCGAGGCCTTGGCGCCGCTGATCCCGAAGGAGCGGCTGATGGTCGGCGAAAGCGGCATCTTCACGCCGGACGATCTGGCCCGGCTCGAACGCGCGGGCATGTCGACCTTCCTGGTCGGCGAGAGCCTGATGCGTCAGGCCGATGTAACAGCGGCAACCCGCGCGCTGCTGACGCGCCAAAGCGCGCCGCGCGCCACTGGAACCCGTTAGAGCGATGGCGGAGAAATCGAAGGGCGGCCCCGCCCTCACCCATATCGATGCCAGCGGCGAGGCACGGATGGTCGACGTCTCCGCCAAGCCCGCGACCGAACGCACCGCGGTCGCCGAAGGCCGCGTGGTCATGAGCAAGGCGACGCTCGAGCTGATCGTCTCCGGCAACGCGAAAAAGGGCGACGTGCTCGGCACTGCCCGCATTGCCGGCATCATGGCGGCCAAGCGCACCTCGGAACTGATCCCGCTCTGCCATCCGCTCGCGCTGTCGAAAGTGACGGTCGATATCGAGCCGGACGAGAAGCTGCCGGGCTGCATCGTGCAGGCGACCGTCAAGGTCACCGGCCCGACCGGCGTCGAGATGGAGGCGCTGACCGCGGTCTCGGTCGCCTGCCTCACCATCTACGACATGATCAAGGCGGTGGAACGCGGCGTCCGCATCGAAGGGATCCATCTCGTCGAGAAGCAGGGCGGCAAGTCCGGCCACTACCGCGCCGACGATCGCTGATTCAAATGGTGTTCGCCACGACCGTCCTGTCACGCGGCTGTGACCCGGCAGCTCGGAGTGCGTCGCCGCTTACGGTGTTACATTTGGCGTGACCTCCCGCGAAGGAGCAACGCCATGTGGGCCTTCAAGCTTCTTGGTGCGGCCGTAGCGCTCTGCGTCGTCAGCGCGCCGGCAATGGCACAGCAGGTGATTTCCGAGCCCGGCTATTGCGCGCAGTTCTACCCCTACGCCAATTGCCAGAACAAAGGTCCGGGCAACCCCTATACAGGCGGCTATCAGCGCTACATCGGCCAGGGTGACGGGATGTGGGCTCAGGATCCGCCGATCCGGTCGGCCGGCAAGCGGCCGCGAAGCCACCGCTCCGATTCATCCGCCATCCGCGCGCGCTGAACCGAATTGAATGCGGTCGGGGCGACGTCAAGTCGAATGCTCGACAGTAGGGTGGGCAAAGCGAAGCGTGCCCACCATCGACACTCCGCTCGTAATGGTGGGCACGCTTCGCTTTGCCCACCCTTACGATTCCGCCGTGAGCCCCTCATGGTGAGGTGGCCTCATCCTTGTCCCGGCGATGCGTAGCATCGTCCGGAGACGCGGCGAAGGCGCAGCTCCTCAGGATGAGGATCAGACAGCCGTATAGCCTCAGTTCGGGATCGTCCGCTTCGGCGCGTTCTTGGCGTCGGCATTGACGGTGACGCCGCGCAGGAGGTTGTAGGCGGCGTTCAGCGCCTTGTCGTTCTTCTCGTCGGGCGGGACGAAGGATTGCGAGCCGGTCTGCTCGGTGCCTTCGGCCGCCAGATGCCCGCGCATCGAGGCCTCGCCCTTGATCTCGGCACGCGTCTTCAATTCGTCCGGCACATCCTGCAGGATCTCGATATCGGGCGCGATGCCCTGCGCCTGGATCGAGCGGCCGGACGGCGTGAAATAGCGCGCGGTGGTCAGCGCCAGCGCGCCATTGCCAGCCCCGAGCGGAATGATGGTTTGCACCGAGCCCTTGCCGAAGGTGCGGGTGCCGATCAGGGTCGCGCGCTTGTGGTCGTGCAGCGCACCGGCCACGATCTCGGAGGCAGAAGCCGAGCCGCCGTTGATCAGGACCACCAGCGGCTTGCCCTTGGTCATGTCGCCGCCGCGCGCGGTGAAGCGCTGCGTCTCTTCCGGCAACCGGCCGCGGGTCGAGACCACCTCGCCGCGCGCCATCAGCGAGCTCACCACCGACACCGCCTGGTCGAGCAGGCCGCCGGGATTGTTGCGCAGGTCGATCACATAGCCGGCAAGCTTGTCCTGCGGAATCTCCTTGGAGATTTCGGCGATCGCCTTGTGCAGGCCCTCGGTGGTCTGCTCGTTGAACGAGTTGATCCTGATATAGCCGACATTGCCGCCATCGGCGTGGAAGCGCACCGGGCGCACGCGGATAATCTCGCGGGTGATGGAAACGTCGATCGGCTTGTCGGCATCCTTGCGGACGATCTTCAGCTTGGTTTGGCTGTTGGGCGGGCCCTTCATCTTGTTGACGGCCTGATCCAGCGTCATGCCCTGGATCTGTTCGTCATCGATCTGGGTGATGATGTCGCCCGACATGATGCCGGCGCGCGAGGCCGGCGTGTCGTCGATCGGCGCTACGACCTTGATGAAGCCCTCTTCCATCGTGACTTCGATACCGAGGCCGCCGAACTCACCGTGGGTGGTCTCCTGCATGTCGGTCCAGCCCTTCTCGTTCATGTAACGAGAATGCGGATCGAGCGAGGTGATCATGCCGTTGATGGCGCCCTCGATCAGCTTGGAATCGTCGGGCTTCTCGACATAGTCGGTCCGGACGCGCTCGAACACGTCGCCGAAAAGATTGAGCTGGGAATAGGTATCGGAGCGGACCGCGGCCTTGGCGACCGCAACCAGATTGGCGCCCTGCGGGGCGGTGACAAGAAGAGTAAGACCAACGCCGGTGACCGTGCCGAGGAGAAAGCCAAAATTCCTGCGCATTGCCTGCGATCCTTCCCGCTGTACCAGCCACCATTGTGTTGAATCGCCGTTTCTCGCCCGGCGCAGGCAAACACACAATGCCTTTTTGGTCGGATCAAGGCCAATTTTACCGGAGAAATACCGTCGCTCACGACATCGTGCGTTGCTCGTTGTGCTGCTTACGGACGTCGCTCTTGGAGCCCGCTCTGCCAGGTCGACGGATTGGTTCCAAAGCCGCGTTTGGCGCGGGTGCCCAGCCAATAGCCGAACTGCGGCGGAACATTACGGAACGGCCCGTCCACGCCAAGCTTCAGTGCGGCATCCATCGGCCAGTTCGGGTTGTTGAGGATCTCGCGTCCAACCGCGATCAGATCTGCCTGTTTTTCGCGCAGGATCTGCTCGGCCTGGTCACCATGGATGATGAGCCCGACGGCCATGTGAGGATGTCGGCGTGACGGCGGACATATTCCGATAGCGGCACCTGATAATTGTATTTGATTTCCTTGCCGAGGATCGGCGCCATGTCGGTGATGCCGCCGGACGAGCAATCGATGACATCGACGCCTTTCGCCTTGAGGATGCGGGCGAGCCGCACGCTCTGCTCCGGGCCCCGGCCGGCATTGTCCTCCACCGACAGCCGCACGAATAGCGGCTTGTGATCGGGCCAATAGGTACGCACCGCTTCGGTCACTTCGATAATGAAGCGCATGCGGTTCTCTTCCGAGCCGCCATACTCGTCGGTGCGCTGGTTTCCGCGCTCCGACAAGAACTCATGCACGAGATAACCGTGGGCGCCATGCAATTCGAGCACGTCGAAGCCGGCCTCATTGGCGCGGCGCGCGGCTTGGCCCCAGGCCTGCACGAGGTCTTTCACCTCGCTGCGCTCCAACGCCCTTGGCACCGGCCAGCGCGCGCTATGCGCGATCGCGCTCGGCGCGACCGGGGTCCAGTCGTCCCAATCCTCGATATCAGGCGACCGCTGCAGCGGCCCATCGCCTTCCCAAGGCCGCGTCGCGCGCGCCTTGCGTCCGGAATGGCCGAGCTGGATGCCGGCAAGCGCGTTCTGCTGCTTGATGAAGGTGACGAGCCTGTTGAGCGGCGCGATGAACTTGTCATCCCAGATGCCGAGATCGCCGACCGTGCCGCAGCCGCGTCGCTCGACCTTGGTCGACTCGACGATGACGAGCCCCGCGCCGCCGGCGGCGAACTTGCCGGCATTCATCAAGTGCCAATCGGTCGGAAATCCCTTCACGGCCGAATATTGATGCATCGGCGGCACCACGATCCGGTTCTTCAGCGTGATCCCGCGGATCGTCATCGGTGAGAACAGGAACGTATCGGCCATGGTTTTCCTCGCATCACTGGACATCGTTACCCGTCGTTGCGCCGGGATCGGTCTCTTATCGTCTGGCCTCCCTTACAGCAGCGCCCCGGACATCGCTGGCAAGTGATACTCGATCACGGCCGAGGTCGACATCCCGCCTGGTGGTGCAGAAGGCATGATCAATACGCTGGGTGGCCGTGGCGGTGGTCATGGTCTCTACATGCTCAAAGGCAAGCCGGTCTTTGTCTATAACTTTTTTGACGTGGAACGATTCCGTTGGGAAAGCCCGCCGGCGCTCTCTCCCGGCAAGCACACCATCGTGTTCGATTTCAAGTACGACGGCCCCGATTTCGGAAAGGGCGGCGCCGGTGTCCTGTCGGTGGACGGCAAGGAAGTCGCGAGCAAAACGATCCCGCACACCATTCCGTTTGTCGAGACGATTTATGAGACCTTCGATGTCGGAGTGGATACCCGCACGGCGGTGGACGATGCCGACTATCGGCCGCCGTTCCGGTTCAATGGCAAGATCGACAAGCTGACTGTCAAGCTGGGGCCTCTGAATGCTGCGGAGGAACGTCACCTCCAGCAAAATATCCAGGAGACTAAAAACAAGGCGCAGTGATTTGCGCTTGATCGCTATGAAACTCGGGCTGCTTCTTCCCTGCTGGGAGTGGCCCGATACGACATTGGATGATTCACGAACAACTAGGCCGTGAACCCATAAATCTGCCAGCGCGCGGTTTTCCAGAGTCCGCTATGCCTCGATAGCGACCAAATTCTGCAGCGCAGCTAAATGACGCGAAGGGCCAACAACTGACAATTTGCAGCCAAAACGAGTGTGGCGCGACCGGCTAGCCCCGCTTACAGTGTTCTGCCGGTTGGATTGCGGGGCCATGGTGCAAGGGGCGAGTTCGGGTCGAGCGCAGGTTGTCGGCGATATTGGCCGCCATGTGGCTGGGTACTTGCGGCTCGTGCACAGCGCTACGCATGCGAAGTTGACCGCGCTCCTTACGGACGCAGCCAACCGGCAGTTCAAGCAGATTGAGTTACAGCCAAACAGCCGGGCACAACAAGGCTGACGCAATCGAAAGGGATGAAGACAACGCGTCGTGTCGCGGATGTCTCTTCCTGAAATGTAGGATTAGATGTAAGTTCCAATTTTCCGTGGCTCCGCCGGAACTCGCGGAGGGTTACGCATTTTTAGCGATCTTGAGCAGTCTGGTGGATACATGAAACCAGAACTCCTATTCCCGGGCGCGTTAGCGACGTTCGTGGCGCAAATAGTCTGCTGCTTTTTTGACCCTGCATTTGGCGAGACCCCAGATTTCACGCTGACCTTTGCTGCTCGCCCGCGGCAAGTAATGTCGTCAGGCCACGCTACAACGCTCACTGGTCACGCCTTTCTGATCATCGGTGTGAACACAAGTTCCGGGGTTAAAGAGGAAATCTTCGGTTTCTATCCCGTGGCGGCGGATGGAAGGGGGATGATCAAAGGTCCAGGCATGTTGAAGTCGGAACAGCGATGCGGACCGAACGATGATTGTGGGCCGACCCACCGCGCCGAACTGCTGAAACACCTTTCGGAAATCAAGGAAAGCGTCACTGTTCCCATCTCGTCGGATGAACGCCGCGCCGTCTACGGCGTCATTAAGGAATGGGATAGCAAGAGCACCATCGGCCCCGACGGAAAACAGTTCGTCCCCTCCTCAGATGCTGAATACCGGATTTTCGATCACAACTGTATTGATTTTGTTGCCGCTGTGGCTTCACGGTTGGGGTACCCGACCCCCAACCGCTCCTCCCTGCAAACGCCAACTGAATACCTAACGGCCCTAAAGCCTCTCGTCGCCCAGGAGGCGAAAGTGCGAGCGTCGGCTCGAGAGGCTTCCGAAATGAAGAAGCGAGCAGCGGAGGCGGAGGAAAAAACCCGCGCTGCTGAAGAAAAGGCCAAGCAAGCCGAAATGGCGCGACTGAAAGCGGAGCAAGAACGTGCCGCAGAACAAGCAAGAATGATACCTGCAGGATGGGTGAGTTGCACATGCCCCCAGCTGCATAGCGCTTACGGAAAGTGGCTAAACGGCGTGCTCTATCATCCGCAGGGTATTTGGTGTCCCAAATAATTTAAGGAAAGCGCTTATCAAATGTTTTCGCTGATGAACAGGCTAAGCAAGCAACTTATTTGCACTTCTGCAACGGCGATTACATTTCTGTTTTACTGGACGAGTAACGCTGGATTGGAGAATCAATCGGCTGAACAATCATTGGATGCAGTCTGCAAAGCAGATCCAATGCCTGCAGCTTATGTGGCTGTCGGAGAAATGGAGAGCCCCGAATGCAAGCCAAGCGCTCCAGGAAAAAAGAATGCTTGGCTCATCAACAAGGTACAAAACAAAATTGTTGCTTGTGCTCCTCCTGATTATGCATCCGGCTACCCGCCTGCCATTGGTTATATGGTCTGCGAGCGCGTCCAGTCGGCAATCTGTCCCCCCAATATCGATGGCAGTGCAAATGGGTTTCTTCTGGCGATTGGCAGTACGTGCGCCAACTCGCGAATTAAATCGATCTGCCAAAAGTGGGATTGGACTAAAGGGATTGTTTGGCCACCTAGGTTCAGGTCCTACACCAATGATGAGGCTAAAAACTTGGAGGTAAGAGATTTTATCCTATCGGTCAGCCCCAACAACTCAAACTGCCCGGATAAAGATAAGAGCAGAATCGTATATTTGCCTTTGCTACAGAAGAACGAGTCGTTGCCACTCTGCACCGAGTGGAACATGGCGGCTTTGAATCACATTCAATGGCATAATGAAGCTGGCAATCTACGATTTATCATTATCCGGCAATTCCAATCAGACTTATGTCCCGCGGCCCCTGGTGAGCGCAATGCATTGAATGCATTCTTGGTTCAAAGGCTCGAGCGGGTGCCGTCGCGAACTTGGTTGGAATTTGTCCGTCGCGAGTCTCCGGTGAACGGATGATATCTGCTCAGGCGGCAAGATCAACCGGCTGAGCAATGGGCTTGCTGGCGAGGGTCTGCCAGCC
>NZ_JBVAPG010000217.1:0-10891 GCF_055413685.1 Bradyrhizobium sp. LeoA1Lang
CGACGGCTGGCAGACCCTCGCCAGCAAGCCCATTGCTCAGCCGGTTGATCTTGCCGCCTGAGCAGATATCATCCGTTCACCGGAGACTCGCGACGGACAAATTCCAACCAAGTTCGCGACGGCACCGCCGGCTTCATCGAGATCGTGTCAGCAGGCGCAGCACGGTTCGAAAGAACATGGTCACCGATGAACACGATCGTCATCAACAATCAAAAAGGGGGCGTCGGCAAGACGACGCTTGCTGTGCATCTGGCCTGGTTCATGGCGGAAGCTGGCCGCCGCGTTCTGATGATCGACGTCGATGCGCAGGGCAACGCGACCGACACGCTCAAGCAGCATAGCGGGTCGACTTCGGCTGCCGATCTATTCAAGCCGGCGGCCCGGTTTGTCGCTGGCGAAAACAACGGCATCACGCTGGCGCCGGCCGACAGCTCCTTGACGGACATCGATCGCGGCAATGCTGCTGCCGTCATGACCCTGCAGCAGAATCTCGCCGATGCCGCCGGACGGTTCGATGTTTGCGTGATCGACACGCCACCATCGCTTGGCCTTCGCAGCGTCGCTTGCCTAGTCGCCGCTTCCCATGTGCTGGCGCCGATTTATCTGGAAGATTATTCCGTGAAAGGCGTCAAAGGCCTGATGCAGACCGTGATCGGAGTTCAACGACGGTACGGTCGCCAAGATACGAGATTTCTCGGCCTGCTGCCTTCGAACTTTAATACCAAATCGCCTCGTCAACGAACGCATTTGGAGCAGTTGTTACGTGAAGCGGGCAAGTACGTGTTCCCAGGCCAGATTGTTGCACGTGACGGCTATGCCGAAGCCGTTGCGGAACGGGTGCCGGTGTGGCGCTTGAAACGTCGCTCGGCGCAAGAAGCGGGTCGGGAAATCCGCGCGGTTCTCGCCAAGATCGCAGAACGGCTCGATCAGGAGACGGCGAATGACGCTCGATCTCAGCTTTAAGGAGCTCGTCGACGCCGCTGCAAACCCTAATGCAGCAACCGGACGGCCGCTCTTGGTCGCGATCGAGTGCATTGACGAAGACCCTGATCAACCCCGCCGCAACTTCAGCGAACAGGAGTTGGAGGAGCTCTCGCAGTCGATTGGCGAACATGGTGTGCTGCAACCCATCGTGCTTCGCCGTTCCGGTGAGAATGGGCGCTACGTCATCGCCATGGGGGCGCGCCGGTACCGCGCTGCGCAGCGCGCGGGGCTACGTGAAATACCCGCATTCGTTCAAGACGTCGGTTCACCAGACCGATATGCGCAGATGATCGAGAATATCCAGCGCGATGATTTGCGCGCGCCTGAGATCGCGAGGTTCATCGCAGACCGATTAGACGCCGGCGATACCCAAGCAGATATCTCGCGCAAGCTGGGAAAGCCAAGAGACTGGGTCTCGCGTTACGCGTCGGTTCAAGGCATGCCGGAATTCCTTCGGGGGCGACTTGAAGGCAGTTCGATCCGCGCTCTTTATGAGCTCTACCAAGCCTGGCGCACGCATCCTGACGAGATCGAGCGGCTATGCGCGGCGCAGGACAGCTTCACCGACGCGCAGGCTCGGCAACTGGCCCGGGACGTGCGTGCCAAGGCCGGCCGCCGCAATGCGCAGAACGAATTGCCTGCTGGACCTCCCAGCTCCGGAAAATCCGACCCCCTGCCGGAAGCAGTGCTTCCGCGGGCCGCTACGAAAGACCAAGAAACAGTAACCGAGGATCTGGCGCCAAAAACTCGCGTCGTTTCACAATCGAGGTTGGCAGCATCGCTGGCAATCAGGGTTCGGTTTCAGAATCGGGCCGGACAACTAGTTGTCGATCGACTCGCGACGCAGGGCTCGCGTCACGCTTTGGTGTTGGTCGATGGTGCGGACCACGCAGAAGAAATTCCAACGTCGGCTCTCACGATCGAGGAGATCCTGTCGAGATGAACTCGTTTGACACTTTCGCTGCCGCGAAAATAGACTATCGGCGGGTGCCGACGGAGCGACTTTCCCATCCGAAGGATGGCGCGTTAGCGCAGCAGCCGAAGGCCGAACGCGCTCCCCATAGCGCTGTAGTGAGGCCGCAGGCTGCTGGAAAGTCGCGGCCCACAGCGCCGATGTTAGTTTGTGCCTTCGTTTCCTCGGTTGCCGGCGGATCGGTGTTCGCGATGGCTACTGCGCCAATGGCGCGCCGCGAGCAGACGTCGGTAGAGAGGGCAGGGCCCGTCGATCGCTTTGTGGCGAGCCCTGAACACAAAGAGTATTGGTTTGAACCAACACGGAGGGGTAGGTTTTTTTGCTTTCTAGTGCAGGATAGGCTTCGCGCCAGCGATGTATTACATCACGATTGGGATTGGAGTGCATGGCTCTGATCTCGCTTCGCGTGTCCGACCAAGTCGCGGCGGAGTTCTCAGCTTTGGCAGCTACCCAGGGCGGCAAATCCGCGCTGCTGCGGCGTCTCATGGCTGATGCACTAGCTGTACCAGCGCCGCGCATCTTGGCGTTGCCGGTAGGACGACCGGAGAAGGTGACGGTACGATTTCGCGAGAGCGAGATGCGGCAGCTGGCGGAAGTTTCACATCAGCGGGGCATGACTCGAACCGGCTGGATCGTCGCGCTTGTGCGCTCGCGATTGGGGTCGCCAGTGCAGCATTCGCCGGACGAGCACGACGCGCTTCGCGCTATCGTTCGCGAGCTCAACCGGATCGGCGGCAACATCAACCAGATCGCGCGTGCCGCAAACATCAGTGTGCTGCAGAGTAGGGCGGTTGAGCCCGATTTGTCCGCAATTCAAGAGGCCAAATTGGTCATCGAAAGAGAACTCGCGCAATTACGTAATTCGCTGAATGGCAACGCGGATTACTGGGATGGGCGGCGATGAGTCGGCGCTACTCATCGCGGCCGACCGACCTTGCGGCCGAACTTCCGCCAATCTCGTATGTCTGGGAAACGCCCATTCGGCGCCCACGGCGGGCCGAGTGGGATATCCCCGATCCGGCCGCTCCCGGCCGCCTTACGCCGGCGATGCGTGCAAAGCTCGAACGCATCGTGCGCCGAGCGCCGGAAGTAATGGTCAAGATCACCGGTCGCACCAAGGGTGTGGCGCATCTCAAATCGCACCTGGCATACATCACCCGAAATGGCGAGCTCGATGCGGAAACAGAGCAGGGCGCGGCGCTGACCGGTCGTACCGGATTAAAAGATCTGCAGCAATGCTGGGAGGATGATGCCGGTCTCGACCACAGGCGCCGCCGCGACGGATCGCTTTCGATCAACATCATTCTGTCGATGCCGGCCGGAACCGACGCTGTCGCGGTCAAGGATTCAGCCCGGGCATTTGCCATCGAGACGTTCGGCTACAATCACGATTACGTCTTCGTCCAACACCTCGATGACAAACATCCCCATGTGCACTTGACCGTTCGGTCCCTGGGCCATGACGGCAAGCGCCTCAACCCCCGCAAGGCGGATCTTCAGGCTTGGCGGGAACGGTTTGCTGGCGAACTTCGACTTCGTGGGATCGCGGCGGAGGCAACGCCGCGGCGAACCCGCGGACGGGTCCGAAAGGCCGATCGCGGGGCGGTCCTCGCTTTGCGCAAGCGAAAGCTCACGCCCGAAGTCGATCGGCTCGCTCGCAAGGAGGTGCTTTCGGAGGTGAGGGGCGGCAGGACTGCCAAACATCCTTGGGACGAACAGATCAAGTCACGTCAGGACGCGATCCGGCGGCGATACCTTGACTATGCCGCCGAACTGCAGCGCTCTGGAGTGGCAGCAGATCACGTGCTCGCTCGCCAGATTCGGCAATTCGTCAACGACATGCCCGCTGTCGAAACCCGCCGGCACGTGTTGAAGAACGAGCTTTCGGACCTTGCCAATACCCGGCGGCGCGGCGCGGAGCAGGGCGTCGAAGCAGAGGGGCACGACAAAACACGAGGCAACGAGCGGACCAGATAAGCAAAGCGCAGGAATCACAATCTTGGGGAGGCTCCAGCTTCGATGTGCACAAATAGCTGAATTTTGCAGCGCCCTTGGAGGAGGATGAAAGCCTCACCACACGTTGGCGAGCGAAGCGTCGCAGCTGAGCCCTCTCAAGGCTGAAACAGGGGTTCGATTCCTCCCTAGGGAGCGCCAGCGGTCTACACAAATCTCTCAATAATTTCAATAAGTTGCTGGAATACATTGACTTTTCGCGCCCAAAAATGCCAAAAAACGTTCTACGAAACGTTCTACAGGGGGTGGGCAAATGAAGCGCGAAACCGACCGCCAAACCGGTCATGAGTACCTGACGATCCGCGCCGGTGTCTGGCACTACTATCGCCGGGTGCCTGCCCATTTCGTGCAGCTGGCCAAGTGCGCCACCGTCAAGCTTTCCACGAAAATCCGAGTCGCCAAAGATCAGACCGGCAGCAAGGCGAGCCGGGTCGCGGCGCGATTGAACGCGGTGCAGGAAGCCTATTGGCGCGGTCTGTCCGAGCGGAAGGCCGCCGATGCCGTGCGCACCTATGATGACGCCGTGAAGCTCGCCCGCTCGCTCGGCGTGGATTATCAGACGCCAGCCGATTGGGCCACGCGACCCTTCCCAGAGGTCCGCGCCCGCGTTCAGGCGGTCATGGCCGATGGGCGAATCGACGATCCCGCGAAGCGCAAGGCGATCATGGGCGGGGTCGAGAAGCCCAAGATCATGCTGTCGGGATTGTTTTCCGCCTATGAATTGATCCAGAGCGTTGCTGTCGCCAACAAATCCGAACGGCAACGTCAGAAATGGCGAACCCAGTATCAGCGCGCGGCGCAAATCTTTATCGATCAAGTCGGCGACAAGCCACTGGACGATGTCAGCCGCGATGATGCGGTGGCGTATGCCGAGTGGTGGGAGCGCCGCGTGCTCGACGACGGCATCGAGATCAACACCATGAACAAGAACCTGGGCCACCTGAGTTCGATGTTTCGCGCCGTGATCAAGCGCCACAAGCTGCGGCTCGATAATCCATTCGCTGGCTTGCGTCAGGAAGGCGGCAAGGACGGCAGCCGCCCGCCCTTCCCGACCGATTTCATCCGCGATGTCATTCTCGCACCCGGCAACCTCGACAAGCTGAATGAAGACGCGCGCGATATCGTCTACCTCATCATGGAAACCGGTGCGCGACCGAGCGAGCTGGCGAACCTGACCAGAGAACGCATCAAGCTTGACGCCAATATCCCTTACATCCGCGTCGAGGCACAAGACCGCGATGACGACGCGCCGGGTCGCGAGCTGAAAACGGTCCAGAGCGAGCGCGACATTCCGCTGGTCGGCTTCGCGCTGGAAGCGATGCGACGGCATCCCGATGGCTTCCCGCGCTACTTCGACAAATCGGACAATTTCTCGGCGGCGGCGAACAAGCACTTCAAGAAATGGAAGCTGCTGCCGACGCCGAAGCAAACGGTTTACAGTTTGCGCCATTCGTTCAAGGACCGCCTGAAGGATGTCGAGGCTCCGGAGGAAATGATCGATGAGCTGATGGGCCACAAGATCGAGAAGCCGAAATATGGTGACGGCTACGGCCTACGGCTCAAGCTGAAAAATATTCAGGCGATTGCCTTCACGCCATCGCCAACCGCCAAGGCAGCGTGACCTTGCAGAATGCGACGCGCCCGTGACATGGCATCTTCGCGGGCGAGCAACGCCGCGATCTCGCGTTCGTATCGTTCGAGAACCGGCGCATAGATCGGACCATCCATCGCCATGCAGTACGCGACAGCCGCCTGCTCTTGCAGGAGCTGTTCCAGCGTCACCGGCTCATCATGTTGGCGAACTGCTTTCCGCATGCCTGGATTATTGCGTCCACCCCCATCGTGTGGGAACCTAAACCGGCGGTGCCTTTTTGATCCGCCGCTTTATGTTCAGACGCCGCGCCAACGATGTCAGACCGAAACAGGCCACGGGAGCGCTTCGCACCCGAGAAGCTGAAGGCATTGCTGAAGATCGCAGGCTTCAGCGATGATCAATTCTCCTATGCGCGGCGTGCGTTCGAAGTCGATGTGCGGCAGCTTGGTGACGCCTACTGGGCCGGGTCGGATCAGCTGACGGTCGCGCAATATCTCGATCTGTTGCAGCGACATGCCGATAGTCTTGCCGCCGTGAGTGCGCAGCAGCAGTCGCTTGCGCCGATCCATCGCATCATTCGTTTTGTCGACGAGCGGCACCCCGATCAGCTTAGCGGTATAGTCGAACGCTATCGGTCCAGCACCAGGGAGCCGTTTATCCAAATGCCCGATGAGGCGCCCAATACCGAGCCGGATGACCTCGCTGACGGAATTGAGCGCCGTGATCGCACCCTCAAATTTTTGATCGCCAATCCGGAATTATTCGCGCAGTTGCTCAACCGGTCAGGCGCACAGGATTATCGGAAGAGAACCATCCGGGCGACGGTCGTCGAACCGTTCCTGAAGCTAATGGACGACTACCAGATCGTGCCCCATCGAACGGCGCGCCCGCTTTCTGTGTTGTTTGATGCGCTGTTCGATTACATCGGCATCGCGAACGCCGACAGACCGAAGAACATCGCGATGATCGTGAAGGCGTTCAGATCGCCGAAGTAGTCCGGCCTGAAACCAAACATAAAGCGGCGACTAAAACTGGATCACCGCTTTATGTAGCTCGGTTTCACCAACAAGTTCAGGATGCCGAATAGCAAAATGCCCGGCTGAGGGCCGGGCATCTCGCATCACAGTGATCACGCGTAGATCTCCGCCGCGCCAACAACGGAGAGGACTTTCTAATATGCCGATCTCCGCCAAGCCGCAAGGCCCTCTCCATCCTCACCGCATCGACGCGTTACCAATAAGCGCAGCGTCACGAGCATCACAAATAAGAGCTTCCCGGCATCCTGGCACCTTGTCGTGCCCATCGGTCAATTGCCGACAGTGTGGCGCGACGATCCGCTGCGGCGACTACTGCAAGAATGTCGGCCCCGGTTACGGCTTGGCGAAACGGCATTGGCAGTGCGGTCACGATAGTTGCGCCAACGGCTTGGGACGATGGCTCACCTACTATTGCAGCGAAGCATGTCGCTGGCGTCACCGTCGCGCACGGCTGCGAATCAAACGGCGTGAATGCTGCATCTGCGGCGCGGTGTTCGAAGCCACACGCCGCGATGCGCGGTTCTGTTCGAACGCGTGTCGGCAGAAGGCCTATCGCGGCGCTGGTGAGCGCCATGATTGATCTCGCCCGCCACGTCAGCATGATCTGCGCGCAGATCACATTCGTCACCAAGCACGCGACCCGTGGCGTTTCCAATAGCAGCGCAACCACCAGCGCGATGCACAGCATCGTCGCGACGCTCCGTCGTTCCGCAATCTTGATTGAACGCGAAGCCGTACGCCGCGAAGGCGAAGCCGCTGACCAAGCGCAATGCGATCCTGGCGAAGGATCGCGAGCAGCAGAACAAGTGAAATCGCCACTGCCCGGCTCCGCAGGCAATCAGGCGAAGCTGAACAGCAAAACGCAAACAGAAAGGCGCGCTGTCATGACCGATCGTCGCAGGACGCACCGCCATGGACGCGACCAACATCAACAGCAACACCGTCGCTGCCGACTTCACCAAAATTGTGTTCGGCACGACCACCGAGCTGCCGATATATATTTCATCATTGCCCAATGAACGGCTTGACGAAACCGAGCCGCCCGAACGCCACGTCGCCACGCGCGTGCCCTCGCACATCACGGGATTTGTCGCGAAATGGGATCGGCCGAAGCGCGGGCTGTTCTTTTGCACCGGCATAGTCAAGTCGGGGGCACGACGCGCCAAAGAGAACATCGTCCAAACCGCCTGCCTGCACACGGATATCGATTTCCGCCAACTCGACGGTGATCCTGGTCGGGCTGAAGTTCTGCGCCAGTTCGAGCGCCTGAGATATCGGCCGAGCATCATCGTGTTCTCCGGTCACGGGCTGCATTGCTATTGGTTGCTCACGGAAGCACTGGACACCCAAGAGAATTTGGAGCGGATCGAAGCCGCGCTGCGGCTGCTGGCCGATCTGGTTGGTGGTGATCTGCAATGCTGCGAGGTCGCGCGGCTGATGCGGTTGCCCGGCACGCACAACACCAAGGACGGCGAATGGACCGAGGTCGAGATCATCGAACAGAACGGTCGCCGCTATGAATTGGACGATCTCGAAGAATGGTTGGCAGAGGCGTCGCCAGTGTTGCTGCGGAAGGAACGACCGAAGGAGGTAACGGCGGGCGAGACAAATTATTTCAGCGAGCATGCCAAGGCGCGGGATTTCAAGCCGCGCGTCGATGTCAAGGCGCGGCTCGACGCGATGACGTACATGGGCGGCGACGTCGATGGCGTTCACCCGGTGCAACTCAGCGTCACCGCATCGCTGCTCAGCTGCGGTGTGGCAATCGATGAAGTGGTCGAGATCGTGTTAGCCGCGACACGCGCCGCCGCTGGCGACTACGGCGCGCGCTGGAATTGGCGGCGCGAAGAGCGCAATATCCGCGGCATGTGCGAAACCTGGGTGGCGAAACATCCGCAGAAGCCCAAGCCGGTCCCGGCACCGCGAAGCGACCAAAAGACCAACACCGCACCCGACGACAGCGAGCCACTGATCCCGCTACATCACATTATCGGCGATATGGTGATCGCCAAACTGCGTCACGATGGCGACGACATCATCAGCGTGTCGAGAGGGTTGTGGCATTATTGCGAAGGCCTCTGGCAACTGCGAACCGACATTCTCTGGCTCGATGCGCTGATCGAAATTGCCTGTCGTGGCTTGAACTACAAAAGCACGAACAGATTGATTGCCGAAACGCGCAACTGGATTACGAGGCACCCCAAGGTCTATCGGCTCCGGGATATTCCTTGGGACGCGCACGGCAAAATCCGAACACGCTCCGGCTTGGTCGATCCCGTGACCCTGGAATTGACACCGGCAAAGTCCACCGACTTTTGTTCGTGGCGAATTGAATGCGACTACGATCCGAACGCTAAATGCCCGTGGTGGGAAACCATGATCGCGGATTTCTTTTCTGATCGCGAACCCGATGTTGCCGCCGAACATATCCGGGTCATTCAGGAAGTGCTCGGCTGCGCACTGATCGATGTCAAACCTCGCGAGATGTCGAAAGCTCTGATCCTGCGGGGCGGCAGCAACTTCGGTAAATCCGTCCTTCTCGAAGTGCTGGCAGGGTTGTTCGGAGCCGCGCAAATCAGCACCGCACTGGATCAACTCGATGGGGCACACGGTTTGATGCAGTTCACCCAACGAGCGCCGTGGGTGCTGCACGAAGCCTTTCAATCTGGAAAGTGGCACTTCTCATCGACCGTGAAGGCGATCATCACGCACGAACCGGTGCCAATCAACATCAAGAACGGCCCGGTGTTTACCACCATCGTTCGCGGTCCAATCTTTTGGGCAACCAACCATCCACCACAGTTCAAGGAAGCCTCTAAGGCCATCGTCAACCGGATCATTGTCATCGAGTGCCTGCGTCACTTTGATCCTGATGCCGAGTTGATCGGCGCAGCGGCGGAAGCGCGCCGCTGCGGCTTCGACAAACCGTCATCGCTGATCCTGCAAACCGAACTCCCAGGGCTGTTGAATTGGGCCATCAAAGGTTTGCAGCGCGCGGCCGAGCGCGGCCGGATTGCCACGACCGATCAGATCAAGGAAACATCGGAAGACATCCATCGCGACAGCAACCTTGTCGCGGGCTTCCTTGACGAATGCATCGAATACGACCCGTACTGGCGCGTCTCAGCGCCGGATTTTTGCGCGGCGTTCGCCGTCTGGTTCACCGAGAACAAGGGCGAGGATCGCGGCACCCCGAGCAACGAGAGCATCGGTCGGGCACTGCCCGCGGTGAGCGACCCGCGCATCGGTATGGATCGCAAGGAGCTGCGTGACAAGCATCGCCGGTACTATGTCGGGATCGTCCTCAACGATGCCGGGATGGCGTTCTGGAATAGAGCGACAACCGCAGACCGGTTTGAAGGAAAGACCACCAACACCACAGCGGCCAACGCTGCCGTCAACACGTTGATCCCGTATGAATGGGAGCAAAAAGCGTCCGTGTTGGCGATGCGAAAGGCACAGGGTTACGACCCGACCGGCATGCCTTTCCCGGCGCTTGTAGACGCCGCCAAGGCGGTCAATGTGATCAAGAACGAGAGCGACACCACGGAGCTTTGAGCCGGTGACCGTTGCCGATGACCGTTCTGAAAGCCGAAAAGGGAACGGTCACCCGCAGAGAACGGTCACCCTTTGGAACCTTCTTTGATGACCGTTCTATCGGCCGCACCAAGAACGGTCATCAGAACGGTCACCACAACGGTCATCGACAGAAGTGCCTGCGCCGCAGGGATAACGTCAAAACGATGACCGTGATGACCGTTCTCTTCTCTATTAGCTGTAGAACCAAGAAAGAGAGAGAAAGAGGGAGAACGAGGAAGGAAGTACATGAAAAGGGGTGTTGTAGGGAAAGGGGCGATTTTCACGGTCGGAACGGTCACACGGTCGCCACGGCGTCGGATCGGCGTCGGGGGAGCGGTGCCGCCGGACCAATGTCGGCGGCTCCATCCGGCCACCTATCAGCCACATATCCCAGCACCATGCGAACCGCCGATCAGGCGCTGATGACCTCGCGGCGTACGCGGAAGCGCTTGCTCAAGCGCCAGCAGATGAAACGCGAGCGCGAGGGCAAGCGGATCGTTCCGGTGCCCGTCGACGCCGTGATCCTGAATTGGCTGGAGCGGCATTTTCGCCACCAGTGCCCCAATGTGAGCATGGAAGACCTGGAGGTGCCGTCGCGAACTTGGTTGGAATTTGTCCGTCGCGAGTCTCCGGTGAACGGATGATATCTGCTCAGGCGGCAAGATCAACCGGCTGAGCAATGGGCTTGCTGGCGAGGGTCTGCCAGCCGTC
>NZ_JBVAPG010000218.1:0-10808 GCF_055413685.1 Bradyrhizobium sp. LeoA1Lang
GAGATACGGTCCCATTGCGTGTCGTTCAGAACGAGCCGATCCAGAACCCCCAAGGCTTCCTCCTAAAAGAAAGCCTTGAATCACGTTCCGTCTGATTTGAGAATCCCAAGAGTCCACACAGCCTAGCGCAAGTGACAAAATGGATTCCGGGCTCACGCTACGCGTGCCCCGGAATGACGGGCGGAGAGATTATCCCTTGCTGACGTCCCCTGCCTCCGCCTCGCTCCGCTCCAGCGAGACCGGCTCGAGCTGATAGCGCTTGATCAGCGGCATCTGGGTGACGGCAAACAGCATCGTCAGCGGCACCATGCCGAACACCTTGAAGGTGACCCAGAAATCGGTGCTCTGGGTGCGCCAGACGATCTCGTTCACCACGGCCATCGCCAGGAACCACAAAGCCCAGCGGAAGGTGAGGATGCGCCAGCCGTGCGGGGTGAGGTTGAACATCTGGTCGAACATGATCGCTATGAAGGAACGGCCGAACAGCAGGCCGCCGCCGAGGATCGCGGCGAACAGCGTGTAGACGATGGTCGGCTTCATCTTGATGAAGGTCTCGTCGTGCAGGATCAGCGTCAGCGTGCCGAACACGAGGACCACCACGGCCGTAACGATCGCCATCAGCGGCAGGTGCCGCGTCACCACGTAGGCCGCAATGATCGCGACCACCACGGCCACCATGAATACGCCGGTGGCCACGAACAGGTTCGACTTGGCATTGACAAAGAAGAAGATGAGCAGCGGACCAAGCTCGGTCGCGAGCTTGAACAGAGGATGCGGTGCTTTCTTGTCCATTACTACTCGATCCCTGCGATCGCCCTGGCGAAATCGCGCGCGGTGAAGGGGGCAAGATCATCGACGCCTTCGCCGACGCCGATGAAATGCACCGGCAATTTGTGCTTCTCCGACAGCGCCACGAGAATGCCGCCTCGCGCGGTGCCATCGAGCTTCGTCATCACGAGGCCGGTGACGCCAGCAGTACGGTGAAAGGCCTCGACCTGCGACAGCGCATTTTGTCCCACCGTGGCGTCAAGCACCAGGAGCACCGCATGCGGCGCCGTGGCATCGACCTTCCGGATCACGCGCACGACCTTTTCGAGCTCGTTCATCAATTCGGATTTGTTCTGCAGCCGGCCGGCGGTATCGATCAAGAGCACATCGAGCTTTTGCTCCTTGGCCGCGCTCAACGCATTGAAGGCGAGGCTTGCGGAATCCGAGCCTTGCGCGCCCGCGACGACGGGCGATTTCGTCCGTTCGCCCCAGATCTTGAGCTGCTCGATCGCGGCGGCACGGAAGGTGTCGCCGGCGGCCAGCATCACCTTGCGGCCTTCCGCTGAAAGCTTGGCCGCGAGCTTGCCGATGGTTGTGGTCTTGCCGGAGCCATTGACCCCGACCACGAGGATCACGAACGGCTTTTTCGCCGCATCGATCTCGAGCGGCTGGGCAACCGGCGCCAGCACTTTCTCGACCTCGGTCGCGACCACGGCCTTGACCTCGTCGGCCGAGACCTCCTTGTCGTAGCGCCCGGTGCCGACGGCTTCCGTGATGCGCACCGCGACGTCGGTCCCGAGATCGGCGCGCAGCAGCACATCCTCGATATCATCGAGCATGGCGCGGTCGAGCTTGCGCTTGGTGACGAGGCCGGCAACGGCAGCGCCGATCGAACTCGAGGTCCGCTTCAGCCCGTTGGAGAGCCTCTTCCACCAGCTCAGTTTGGGTGCAGTGGTATCGTTCATGGCAAGGGTGTGTTAGCCGTTTCGCCCCGCAAACGAAAGTCTCGACGCGTGAACGATGTTCCACAATTGACGCCGGCGGAAATCGAGGCCCGCGTGCTCCATCGCGACGGCCTGATGCTGGTGATCGACAAACCGGCGGGGATTCCGGTGCATCGCGGCCCAAAAGGCGGCCCCAATCTGGAAGCCTCGTTCGACGCGCTGCGTTTCGGCCTGCCGCGACCGCCGGTGCTCGCCCATCGGCTGGACCGGGACACCTCGGGCTGCCTCGTCCTTGGGCGGCACCGCAAAGCGACCGCCTCGCTCGGCCTACTGTTCAAGCACGGCAAGATATCAAAGACATATTGGGCCGTGGTCGAAGGCGTGCCTGCCGAAGAGCAAGGCACGATCGATCTGCCGCTCGGCCGCAAGAACGCCGAGCGCGGCTGGTGGCAGAAGCCGGACCCGGAAGGTCAAAAGGCCGTGACGAACTGGAAAATACTCGGCCGCGGCAACGGTCTCGCCTGGGTTGCGATGGAACCGGTCACCGGCCGCACCCATCAATTGCGCGTGCACGCGTCCGCCATGGGCTGGCCGATCGTCGGCGACAACATCTACGGCAACGGCCCGCGCTTCGGCGAACCGCGCCTGCATCTGCACTCGCGCGAACTCATGATTCCGATCTCGAAGAACAAGGACCCGGTGCGCGTGACGGCGCCGGCGCCCGAGCACATGCATGAGCGGCTACGGGCGTGCGGGTGGAATGGGGAGTAGCCACCGCACACGCCACCGTCATTATCCGCGAAGGCGGATGATCCAGTATTCCAGAGACGGTCGCGCTAGCACCGAGAGGCCGGCGCATACTGGATCGCCCGGTCGAGCCGGGCGATGACAGCGGGGGTTAAACCAGCAGCCGGGCCCCATCATCACCGGCGATCGCAAGCGCCTGCACCGCGCCCGGTGTTTCGCCGCTGATCGCGACCGGCAGGAAGTGCTCCGTGCGGCCCTGTTTGTCGCTTTCGATCAGGACCTGACGCGTCGTGCCGATTTCGGCCGCGAGCCGCTTGCGTAACGCCGCGTCCCCCACGGCGCGCAGTCGTCGCGCACGCTCCTTGATCTCACCACCAGCCACCTGCGGCATCCGCGCCGCCGGCGTGCCCGGACGCTTGGAATAGGGAAACACGTGTAAAAAGGTCAGATCGCACTCCTCGACCAAAGCTAGCGAGCGTGCAAACATCTCTTCGGTCTCGGTCGGGAAGCCCGCGATGATGTCGGCGCCGAACGCCACGTCTGGCCGTAGTCGCCGCACCTGCGCGCAGAACTCGATCGCGTCCCGCCGCGAATGCCGCCGCTTCATCCGCTTCAGGATCAGATCGTCGCCCGACTGCAGTGACAGATGCAGATGCGGCATCAGCCTGTTATCATCCGCGATGACATCGAGCAGGTCGCGGTCAGCCTCGATGGAATCGATCGAGGAAATGCGCAGCCGCTGCAACTCCGGCACATGCTTCAGGATCTGCCGGGTCAATGTGCCAAGCCTGGGCGTGCCCGGCAGGTCGGCGCCATAGCTGGTGAGGTCAACGCCGGTCAGGACGATCTCGACATGGCCACGTTCGACCAGCGCGCGGACCTGGTCGACCACCGCGCCCATCGGCACCGAACGCGAATTGCCTCGGCCGAACGGGATGATGCAGAAGGTGCAACGATGATCGCAGCCGTTCTGCACCTGCACGAACACCCGCGGCAGGCCCTTCTGAAAACCTTTGAGCAGATGCGGCGCCATCTCTCTGACCGCCATGATGTCGGCGACCGCGATCTTCTCACTCGTCGCGACGCCAAGGCCTGCGTCGAACACGGCTCGCGCATCGCGCCAGGCTGCGCTTTGCGTCTTCTCGTCATTGCCGATGACGCGATCGACCTCGGCCATCTCGGCGAACATCTGCGCTTGGGTCTGCGCCGCGCAGCCAGTGACGACGATGCGTGCTTCGGGGTGCTCACGTTTCAACCGGCGGATCGACTGGCGCGCCTGCGCCACCGCCTCGTTGGTGACCGCGCAGCTATTGATGACGATGGTATCGGCAAGACCCGCGTTCTCCGCCTCGTGCCGGATCAGCTCCGATTCGAACGCGTTCAGGCGGCAGCCGAAGGTGACGACGTCGATGGTCATCTCAGGTGACGCTGGCGCTGGCGAACAGCGCCGGATCGAAGCGGCCCTCATATTCGAAGCTCGCCGTCCCCGTCATCAGCACGTGGTCGTCGCGCTCGCGCCATTCGATCATGAGCTTGCCGCCGGGCAGCGTGATCTCGACGGTGCGACCCGCGCGCTTCAGCCGCGCCGCTGCCACCGCGGTCGCACAGGCCGCCGAGCCGCAGGCCTTGGTCAGGCCCGCCCCGCGCTCCCAGGTCCGGATCGTGATGTGATCGGGATCGACGATATGGGCGAGCGTGATGTTGGCGCGCTCCGGGAAGATTGGGTGATTTTCCAGAAGCGGCCCGAAGCGGGAAAGGTCATAGGCGTTGACGTCTTCGACCCAGAAGATCGCGTGCGGGTTGCCCATGCTGACAACCGAGGGCGAATGCAGGATCGGCGCATCGATCGGTCCGATCTGCAATTCGATATAGCGGGTGTCGCGAAACTCCTCGGCCAGCGGAATATCCTGCCAGCCGAATTTCGGCGGGCCCATGTCCACGGTGTAGAGATCGGGCGCAGGGCCCTGCCAGCAATTGAGCAGCCCGGCCCGGGTCTCGAAGGTAGCTGCCGTCTGCCCGGTCTTCTCGAACACACGGCGCACCACGCAGCGCATGCCGTTGCCGCAGGCGCCGGCTTCCGAGCCGTCATTGTTGTAGATCCTGATAAAGGCTTCCGTCCCCTGCAGCCGCGGCGGCTGCAGCACCATGAGCTGGTCGTAGGGCACGCCGGCTGGGGCTGCCACCGCGCGGGCGTCGTCCGGCGCCACCGCCGCCTTCGAATCGCGCATGTCGACCACGACGATCTCGTTGCCGATGCCGTTCATCTTGGCGAATGCGTGGTTGGCGAGCGCGCTCATGGAATTTCCCAATTTATGCCTGCCTTATATGGCGAATGAAGCCGAATTGGCCAGAGCATGATCCAGACCCCGGAGGCGGCGCTCGCGCAAAGCGACAGCGATTTTCCGAAAAAGATCCCGCTCGGACAGAAAGATGCAGCGGAATGATGTCGCGAAACGACGCTATTCATTCCGCACCCGCGGCCGCCCATGGCACAAGTGTCATGGGACGAAAGCGGAACTTGCGTGTTAGGACTATCGCGCCATGCGGACGTCAGCCGGGACGAAAAGGCGTCCGCTCGGGATGGGATGGAGAAGATCAAGATGATTCGATTCAATGGTTTCCGCGGCACCTTGGTCGCGCTGGTCCCGGTAGTCGCCATTGCCTGGGGCAGCGCGGCGCTGGCGCAAGCGCCGGCTCCAGCCGCCTCGCCTTCGCCGGCGCCTTCGGCCTCGCCGGTGCCGCCGGCACCAACCCCCTCTCCCGCGCCGCCGCCGGCCGAGACCAAATCACCGGCCGACACTCCGTCAGCCGCCCAGAGCCCGACGCCGCCCGCCTCCGCGCCGGTGCAGACCGCCGACCCCTTCGGTGAGGAGTTCACGCTGGAGCCGAAGAAGGTTGTCATGATGAAGGGCAACGCCAACTGGGATTCGGCCTTCGACGCCCTGATCGACTCGCTGAAGGCGCTGACGGCGGAGCTTGACAAGCAGAACATCAAGCCGACGGGCAATTCGATGATCGTCTATACCTCGACCGATGACACCGGCTTCACCTTCGTCGCGGAAATCCCTGTCGACCAGGAGGTGAAGAACCTCGGCAAGAACATGAGCATGGGCAACTCGCCCGACGGCAAGGCCCTGAAGTTCGTCCACCGCGGCTCCTACGACAACATGGACAACACCTACGAGGCGATCACCAACCACCTCGACGACAAGAAACTGGAGGCAAAAGACACCTTTATAGAAGAATACACCACCG
The DNA here is from genome assembly GCF_055413685.1 of Bradyrhizobium sp. LeoA1Lang. Lineage (NCBI taxonomy): Bacteria > Pseudomonadati > Pseudomonadota > Alphaproteobacteria > Hyphomicrobiales > Nitrobacteraceae > Bradyrhizobium > Bradyrhizobium sp. LeoA1Lang. The sequence continues at coordinate 5,715 of NZ_JBVAPG010000218.1, forward strand.
ATCCGCTGAAGACGGCGGAAGACAAGCTGGTGATCAACGTCTACGTACCCCTGAAGTGAAGTGAAGCGAATGAAACAGCTCGTTGCCCTCGCGGCGCTGGCGCTGGCGGCATCGCCTGCCCTGGCGCAGACAGTCCCGCCCCCCGCCATTTCCGTCAACGGCGAAGCCACGATCTCGGCCGCGCCCGACCAGGCCGAGATCGACGCCGGCGTGACCTCGGAAGCCAAGACCGCGCGCGAGGCGTCCGACATCAACAACGCCGCAATGGGCAAGGTGCTGCTGGCGCTGAAAGGCGCCGGCATCGATGAGAAGGACTACCAGACCTCGCGATTGTCGCTGCAGCCGCAATATCCGTCGGCGCAAAGCCGACCGGGGCCGGCAACGATTTCCGGCTATCGCGCCACCAATCGTGTGATCATCAAGGTGCGCGACATCGCCAAGATCGCGGGCCTGATCGATGTCCTGGTCGGCGCCGGCGCCAATGAGATCGGCGGGATCGGATTCCTGGTTTCGCAGGCCTCAAAACTGCTCGACGACGCACGCGAAAAGGCCATCGCCGACGCGCGCCGCAAGGCGGAAATCTACGCCAAGGCGGCCGGCGTAACGCTCGGCGATGCGCTCAGCATTTCGGAAGGCGGGCCGCCGACGCCCCTCTTCCGCGGCAAGATGGCCGCGCCAATGGCGGCAGCAGCTCCCGTTGCGCCGGGCGAGGAGACGCTGGCGGTCTCGGTGAACGTGTCCTGGGCGATCAAGCCGAAGCAGTAGCCGTCGTCAGATCTCAAACACCTGCCCCGGCTTCAGCACCGCGAATTTGTCCCGCGGCACTTCCGCCTGGTCCAGCGCCTCACCGAGCGCGATCGCCGGTGCATCGATGCCTTCATCGGTGAGCTGGAACGTGCCGTGGTGATGCGCCAGCGCCTGCGCGGCGCCGCAATCGGCCAGCGCCTTTACCGCATCGGCCGGGTTCATGTGCTGGTCGCGCATGAACCAGCGCGGCTCATAGGCGCCGATCGGCAGGATCGCGAGCCGCAGCGGGCCGTGCGCTTCGGCGACACGACGAAAATGCCCGCCGTCGCCATAGCCGGAATCGCAGACGATGTAGAGTTTGCCGACCGGCGTCTCCAGCACGAAACTCGCCCATAGCGCCTTGTTGCGGTCGAGCAGCCCACGCGCCGACCAGTGCCGCGTCGGCACCAGCGTCACGGCGAGGCCGTTGCCGAGTTCGACACGATCCTGCCAATCGAACGCTTCGGCTTTGATCGCGCGATCCGCCTCGCGCATGGCGACATCGTTGCCGAGCGGCGTGATCACGCGTGGCGAGAATTTGGCGGCGAGCTTCGAGAGCGTCGCGACGTCGAGATGGTCGTAATGGCCGTGCGACACCAGCACGACATCGATCTCGGGCAACGCCTCGAAGGCGATGCCGGGATCGTTGTGCCGCTTCGGTCCCGCCCAGGAGAACGGCGAGGCGCGCATCGACCACACCGGGTCGACCAATATGTTGAGGCCAGCGACCTGGATCAGCCAGCTCGCATGGCCGACAAAGGACAGCCGCACCTTGTCGCCCTCGACCCGCGGCGGCGGCGTATCGGCGTGGGGACTGGGCACCCAGTCGGGCCAGTCCACGCGCTTCCGTTCGCCGCCAAATTGCCAGCGCAGCACCTCGCCGAGCGACTTCGGCGGCGCGCCGTCCGGATCGAAGAAGCGCAAACCATCGAAATGATCGGAGACGGGGCCGTCATATGTCTTCATGCGGGTCATCCAAACCGACGGCACGCCGATCACGGCGGCGGCGCCGGCGAACAGTGCAAAGATGCGGCGGCGGGTGATGGGCACGGGGCTGTATCACGGGTAGTGGGGCGTTGGAATTTATATGGCACCGAGCGCGCAAATCGGAACCCATAATCGAAACATAAGTATTTTCATGTCGTTATGGGTTCAATTCGGATCACCTCACCCGACTTTTCCTTGACTTTCGGCGCCCGCGGGGGTTTAACGCCGCCACTTTCTCGGAAAGATCGTTCTTTTCGACCCGCCGACCGGCCCTCGAGACCGGAGGCCAACGCCCGACAGCGCTGTGCGCCCTCGGGCGCGAAAGTGTTTGGAAGACCGGCTTTGGAACATCATCTTGGCGTTCTGCGTCGGGACACCCAGGTTGTCATCACCCGCGAAAGCGGGTGATCCAGTAACCGGCGGCGTCTGTTTGATGCGATGTCCCGGCGTACTGGATACCCCGCTTTCGCGGGGTATGACGGCAAGTGACTGAGGTGCCTGCGGGCGCAACAAAGGACAACGGCATTGTTCGACAATCTGTCGGAAAAGCTTGGTGGCATCCTTGATCGGCTGACGGGGCGCGGTGCGCTCACCGAGAAAGATGTCGACGCCGCGATGCGCGAAGTGCGCCGCGCGCTGCTCGAGGCCGACGTCGCGCTCGAGGTTGTCAGGAGTTTTATCGACCGCGTGCGTGAGCAGGCGGTCGGCGCCACCGTCGTCAAGTCGGTCACCCCCGGCCAGATGGTGGTCAAGATCGTCCATGACGAGCTGGTCGCGACCCTCGGCTCCGATGGCCAGACCATCGACCTCAACACGGTGCCGCCGGTTCCGATCATGATGGTCGGCCTGCAGGGTTCCGGTAAAACCACGACCACCGCCAAACTCGCCCGCCGCATGGTCCAGCGCGACAAGCGCAAGGTGCTGATGGCGTCGCTCGACGTCTACCGTCCGGCGGCGATGGAGCAATTGGCCGTGCTCGGCCGCGACCTCGACATTCCGACGCTGCCGATCGTCGCCGGCCAGAAGCCGCCGCAGATCGCGCGCCGCGCGATCGAGGCCGGCAAGCTCGGCGGTTACGACGTCGTGCTGCTCGACACCGCCGGCCGCACCACGCTCGACGAAGAGATGATGACGGAAGCGGCCGAGATCAAAGCGGTCGCCAATCCGCATGAAGTGCTCCTGGTCGCGGACTCCCTGACCGGCCAGGACGCTGTCAATCTCGCGCGCTCGTTCGACCAGCGCGTCGGGCTGACCGGCATCGTGCTGACGCGCGTCGACGGCGACGGCCGCGGCGGCGCCGCGCTGTCGATGCGCGCGGTCACCGGTAAGCCGATCAAGCTGATCGGCACCGGCGAAAAGACCGACGCGCTGGAGGACTTCCATCCGAGCCGCATCGCCGGCCGCATCCTCGGCATGGGCGACGTGGTGTCGCTGGTCGAGCGTGCCGCGGCCAATATCGATGCCGAGAAGGCCGCGCGCACCGCCGAGCGGATGCGCAAGGGTCAGTTCGACCTCAACGACATGCGCGAGCAGCTTACGCAGATGGCGAATATGGGCGGCATCAGCGGCCTGATGGGCATGATGCCCGGCGTCGCCAAGATGAAGAACCAGATCGCCGCCGCCGGGATCGACGACAAGATCCTGAAGCGCCAGGTCGCGATCATCGATTCGATGACGCGGCAGGAGCGCAAGACCCCGGATATCCTGAAAGCCAGCCGCAAGAAGCGCATCGCCGCCGGCGCCGGCCAGAACGTCGAGCAGGTGAACAAGCTGCTCAAGATGCATCGGAACATGTCCGACATGATGAAGGCCATGGGTTCGGGCAAGCGCGGCCCGCTCGCCGGCATCGCGCAGGCGATGGGCTTTGGCGGCGGCATGAAGCCGCCTTCGCCGGAAGAGATGAAGGCGTTGGCCGAGAAGATGCAGGGCGCGCCCGGTGGCGGCCTGCCAAACCTGCCGAAAGACCTTCCCGTCAGCCTGCGCCAGGGCCTGCCCAATCTGCCGGGGCTCACCGGCCTCAGCGGCAAGCCGACACTGCCGGGCCTCGGCGGCCCGCCGGGGAAGAAGAAATGAGGAAGCTCGCTCCTCTCTCCATTCGTCATTCCGGGGCGCCGCGCAGCGGCGAGCCCGGAATCCATTTCACCGCTTGCATCCGTGGCCGGATGGATTCCGGGCTCGCTTCGCGCCCCGGAATAACGGGCTAATTCATCAACATCCAAATCAAACCACTTATCAGGAGAACCAAATGTCTGTCGTTATCCGTCTTGCGCGCGCCGGCACCAAGAAGCGTCCGGTCTATCACGTCGTCGTCGCCGACTCGCGCTTTCCGCGCGACGGCCGCTTCATCGAGCGGCTCGGCCACTTCAATCCGCTGCTGCCGAAGGACAGCGAGGCGCGGCTGAAGCTCGACATGGACAAGGTCAAGGCCTGGCTCGCCAAGGGCGCGCAGCCGTCGGACCGTGTCACCCGCTTCCTCGATGCGGCCGGCATCGTGAAGCGCGCGCCGCGCAACAACCCGGAGAAGGCCGTGCCGCGCAAGGAGCGCAAGGCGCAGGCCGAAGCCGCCGCGAAGGCGTAAGCTTTCAGGCGCACGACGGTGCCCGCACCGGTTTGCGTCGCTCGGATCGGCGCTGCGCATGGCGTGCGCGGCGCCGTTAAGCTTTGGACCTTCACCGAAGATCCGCTGGCCGTGAAGCATTACGGCCCGCTCCTCACCAAGGATGGCGCACGCCAGTTCGAGGTGGCGCATGTCCGCGAGGCCAAGGACCATCTGGTCGCGACGTTCAAGGGCGTATCCACGCGCGAAGAGGCCGAGCGGCTGAACGGCCTCGAGCTCTATGTTCCGCGCGAACGATTGCCGGAAACGGACGACGACGAATACTACCACGCCGATCTGATCGGCCTTGCCGCGGTGACGACCGCCGACCAGCCGCTCGGCAAGGTCGTCGCGATCCATAATTTCGGCGCCGGCGACATCATCGAAATCGCGCCCCCGCAAGGCGCGACCATGATGCTGCCGTTCACCAATGCGGCGGTGCCGACCGTCGATCTCGCCGGCGGACGGGTGATCGTCGAACCGCCTGAAGAGATTGGGGGCGAGGAACCCTCCCCGAGTCGTCCCCGCGAAAGCGGGGACCCATAACCACAGGCGTTTGTTGTTGCATCGGCAGGCGCCTAGACTGACCACACCACAAACATTTGTGGTTGATGGGGTGGACGGCCCCCTACGGCATCAGTTGTGCCAGAATGAGGTTGTCGAAATCTCAAACGAGGGAGCCGTCCGTGACGCAGATTATCCGCATTGGAATGGATACGTCGAAG
>NZ_JBVAPG010000219.1:0-10721 GCF_055413685.1 Bradyrhizobium sp. LeoA1Lang
CTTCTCATAGTTAGCAAGCAGTTGATCCAGCAGTTCAGGTGTAATCGTCGTGTCGGTCGTCATGTGAGTCTCCTCGGTAAGGTAAACTCACAGAAACCTGCTTACACATTCTTTCTGACACCCTCCTTCGGTTCGGCCGCTGCGATCCAGCGCTGCCAGATCCACAAGGCCCGCAACATTATGGAACGCTTGCCGAAACAGCATCATGCGGCCACCCGTCGGGTGCTGCGCCAGGCCTGGGAGCTCGATGACGCCGACAAGGCTGAAAAATTGATCCGCAATCTCGCGCGTCGACTCGACCAGCAATGGCCCGGCGTAGCGGCCAGCATCCTCGAAGGCCTCGACGAAATCCTGACCGTCGTCCGGTTGAAGCTGCCGAAGGAGCTTCGTCGATCGCTCGCCTGTACCAACATCGCCGAGAACATGATGGGCACCATTCGCCGCGTCACGCGCAACGTCAAGCGCTGGCGGGATGCCGGTATGGCCTTGCGATGGGTCGCGGCCGGCATGATCGAGGCCAACAAGGGCTTCCGACGATTGAAGGCACATCAGCAATTGGCGATTCTGCGTGCGGCCCTTCAAGCTCACCACAATCCCATGACGATCAAGCCCGTTGCCCATGTCACAAGGGCCGCGTAACATTCATTCTGGCAACGTCGGCCCGACGTAGTTCAACACCGATCGGGACATCCCCAGCGTCGGACCAAAATCCACGTAGTGAGTCTTGATCAGCGCCAGTGCCTCGCTCCGTACGATCGCCGGATAGGCTCGGTTGCTCGGCTTGCCGCGCTTCTTCGACAGCAGTGCCGCGGGGCCTCCGAGCCGATAGGCCTTCAGCAGCCGGAACGCCTGTCGCGATGTCACCCGAAGTAGTTGCGCTGCCTCTCGCACTGCAATCCGTTCCGCCACCACATCCCGCAACACATGCACCCGGTCGATCTCAGCCCGGCTCATCGACAGCACCGTCATCACTCACAACCCCCAGGCCCATGCCTTAGACAAGTCCGAGCGTGACATCTCTAATGGGGAGGATGGTGACCTTTCTAATGAACGTCTACATGAAAATTTCGCATAACATTGATTATGGAATATATTCCTATTTTCCGAACGCCAAAATTTGCCCTTAGCTAGGTTTGTTACGACGCAGTCGCTTGTCTTCGCCGGATAGCGTCGCGTTGGCGCCGGCTTCGTTTCCGGAGCGATTGAAGGCATCGGTGACAGAGTCGTGGCTGGCGTCTGCTCCTCGACCGCGCGGACATCAGGCAGCTCCGTAGCTTGTTGGGCGGGTGCGGGTCGAGCCTCCATGGTCTCGAGAACCGCGCGTCCCTTGTCAGTGACACGCCAGCCGCCATTCAACCGCTCGATGAGACCTAGGGAGAAGATATCCAGGTCAGGCACGCGGGCTGCCAATCGCTTCGTGCGTTCGGCCCAATCCCGCCCGCTGGTCGCCAGAATCGCCATATCGCGCTTGAGGTCCGCCATAACGGCGAACCCGTCTGGATAGCTGACCAGCACCTTGAGAACCGTCACCTGGAAGTTCACTGCCCCACCCGTACCGGCTTCCGCGAACTTACTCCCTCCACATATTAGGGGCATTCGTAAACATCTGTCGACTCACGACATTCATCCGCTAGGCAGTTCGGCAGCCCCGCGCGTCGTCGACGCCGCTTCGCGATGGAAGCATTTCGAACCGGCGCGCACGTCACCATCGACCGCCTCTATGATCGGACCTCAGATAGTCTCCGCCATTTCCGGGTACCGGCAAAATGCGTTCGCAAGCGCCATCTGACGATGGTGTACGACATTCGACTTCGAAAAGACGAGGCGACACCGCTAGAGAGCTGCGGCCATGACGGGAATTTCAGTGACCTTGTCGCCGTTCTGTCTGGCCCAGAGAGATCTGGCCAGATTCTCCGGGACCTGCTCCCGGAACTTCCCGACCTTGATGTTCGCGACGAACTCCGAGACGTCATGGGGACCGATATTTCGCGTTTCGGCAAGCTTGGAGAGGATCGGTCGCAGTTCGCTCTCCTTGATCTTGGAGACCGTGACTCCGAGTTCGTGCACGCCCGATTGAAGCCCGGCCATCGCAAGCGCCGCGCTGAAGACGGCGGTCGCCTGGGATCCCCGCCAGAGGAAGACGTGCATGTCACGATCTTCCTGGACCAGCGATCGGCTCTCCAAGTCGAGCTCGCGGAACATCTCGCGCCCTTCCTCCAGGAGATCCCGGGCTCTGGCGTCGAGATAGGGCGGAACGTCGTCCGCGAGATAGACCTTGCGCATCTCCGCGATCAGCCGGTCGTGAGCCGGCTCGCCGGTCGCGGGCTCGAAACGCGGCACGACGCCGCCCGGATCGTCGAGATCTGGCGGCTCGATGTAACCTCTGACTTGAAGACGCAATTCCGGAGCGTCCGAGTTGGCCACGAGCTGTTCGACGCTCCCAGGATTCGTCGGCCGCAGCCACGCGCGGGCCTGGCCGAGATCGCCGATCGTCGCGGAAAGTCCGACGCGCCGGGCGGGCCGCGCCGCCATCGCATCGATGCGCCGCAGCAGGCTGGCCACGTGCAATCCCCGCGGTCCCTGCAGGAAGGAATGAAGCTCGTCGACGACGATGAATTCGGCGACCGACAGCAGCCGTTTGGCGTCGGCCGGACGACGGACGAACATCGCCTCGATCGATTCCGGTGTGATGAGGGCGATTCCGTCGGGCTTGTTCATCGCCTTCTTCTTCTCGGCCTGCGGCGCATCCCCGTGCCATTTGACCACCGGGATCTCCATGCTCTCGCACAGTCCTTCGAGGCGCCGGAACTGGTCGTTGATCAGCGCTTTGAGCGGGCTGACGTACAGAACCGAGAAGCCCGACGCGCTGCGCTCCGCGATCGACGTCAGGATCGGGAGGAATGCCGCCTCCGTCTTGCCGGCCGCGGTCGTCGCCGAGATCAGGATGTCGCGATCGTCCTCGAGCACGGCGAGGATCGTGCGCGCCTGTATTTCGCGCAATTCGTCCCAGCCCTGGTCGCGGATCCAGCGGCGGACCTTGGGATGCAGCAGATGGTAGGCGGCTTCAAGTCCCGAGCCGGAAGCTGGTGAGTTCATCGTCGTCTCCGGGCTGCGCGCCACCCTCGGGCACCGCTTCCTGCTGGCCTTGCAGATCGGCAGGTACTTCCACCTGCCCCAGAAGATCCTGCCACTTCGTGCCCGGGTTCTGCTCGAGCACGGAGAGCATCTGAACGAAGGCCTTCACCGTCGTCCGCGGCGTGCGGAAGTAGGCTTCTCCGATGCGACGATCGCAGTGGGCCATGAAGGCGGTCAACGCCTCTTCGGGCACCAGATATTTAGACGGATCTCCCGCAGCGAACACCGTCCGGATGTTGGACAACAGGATCAGAAGATCCTCCGGCGTCAGGCTCTGGAGGTTTATGACCGGGCCCGAAAGATCGACAAGACCTTTGGTGGCGAACTGGTTCTCCGCCAGCCGTGACTGCAGCGCTTCGTAGCTGAACAGGCCGCGCCTGGTGTCCATCAGGAACTGCGGCGTGCCGCACATGACGAAGCCGATGTTGACAGTGTTTCCCTGCAGGGCGTCGTTCACGATGCGGAGGATCTGTTCGAAGTTAGACTTGCGCGCCTGGGCGTTCTGCAGCTTGTAGATGTTCACCATCTCGTCGAACATCACCAACAGTCCGGCGTAACCCGCGACCTTCGTCAGGCATGCGAGGGACTTCAGCGAGTCGTACACGCCGTCGTCGTCGATGATGGTCCTGACGCCGAGGGATTTGTTCGCCTCGGTCTTGGTCGAGAACTCTCCGCGCAGCCACCGCAGGGCCGCGAGCTTGAGCTCCTCGTTCGACGCTTCGCTGCCGCGCCAGTAGGCCTTGAGCACCGTCGCGAAATCGTAGCCTCCGACGAATTCCTGGATCGGGGCCAGCTTCTCGTCGATCACCTTCTCGACTGGAACCTGCCGTTCTCCGGCCTCCTTGACGGCGTCGGTGACGAGCCGCTCCACCACGGCCGCCAGTGCGCCGCCCTCCGGCTTCGTGCGGGTGGCCATGTTGCGGACGGCTTCGGAATAGAGCGCCCTCGCCTGGCCGCCGCTGGCGTGGATGCGGCGATCGGGCGCCAGATCCGCGTGCACGGTCACGCACTTCCGCTCCAGCGCGATCAGTCTGATGAGGTTCGCGAAGAACGTCTTGCCGGCGCCGTAGTCGCCGATCACGAATCTGACGGCCGCCCCGCCGTCCGCGATCCTGTCCACGTCGCGAAGCAACGCTCCGATCTCCGCGGCTCTGCCGACCTGGATGTGCGGAAGGCCGACGCGCGGCACCACGCCGGCGCTCAGCGCCTGGATGATAGTGTCCCGTTCTTTCGGCTTTATCGTCTTCGGCGCTTTGCTCATGCCGTCGTCTCTCTCAGTTCAGCCAGTCGCTCCCGCAGATGCGGAACCATGACGATCTCGTGCCCTTCTTCGAGCAGCGGTTCCTCGAAGCGATCGTAAGACCAGTCGTTGATGCGTTCGATCGCACCGTCCGCCAGGAGCTTCATCGCGCGCGCCCGCTCGTCGAATTCGGCTCTCGCGATCGATCCCTTCCGCTCGAGAAGCTCGACGAGCTCCGCATGCGGTCCGTCCAACCCCTCGAAGGAGACCTCGTTCGCCGCGGATGCCACCGGCGTCTCGACGGGAGTTGGCGTCGTGTCTTCCTCGAAGATGTTCGCCAGCAGTTCCGCGACCGCGTTGGTCTCCCGCTGCGTCCGTGCCAAGCGCGCGGCATCGATCTGGATTCCAGCGACGGGTGCCGGCGCGACGACACCCTCCTGTGCGGGGACAGGTGCCGGCACGACGACGGGACTCGGTGCGGCGACCGGTCGCTCTTTCGGGATCGGCACCCCGGCCTCGCGTCTCTCGACGGACAAGGATACCGGTTCGTCCGCCCGCGGCACGGTTCTGTGCAGCTCGGAATAGACCCGCTCCTTCGGAAGGCCCAGTGCCTTGTGGAGCTTCTCAAGGAATCTGACCTCGTCGGGCCGCACGTTCTGGTCGCCGCCGACGACTGCGACCGCCGCATCGGCAATAGCCTCCCGTTCGGCGTCGCTGCGCTCCGCCAGGCGCTTCATGACCCTCGACAGCTTGGGTGGGTTGTTGAAGATCGTGACGGCGAACGCGATCAGGCGCGCGCGTTCGATCGCGCTGAGGTCCTTTCCGTCCCTTATCCCGGCGATCACCCGCGGCATCTCGTCGCTCGAGGAATCGCCGTCGGCCGCCGCCGTCAGCACGGCGACCTCGACTTGGGCCTTCATCGACCGATAGGCCTGACGCTCCGGATCGACCGGCCCGCCGCTAGGCGCCTTGAACAGGAATATCTGATCGTCAGGCTGCGGGACCGCTCCGCCGAAGCGCCGATCCGGCTCGATCGCGATGTCGAGCCGATCCAGCACCTGTCCGAGCTGGTCCGCGAGCCCGGACGATACCTTGCCGTTCTCCGGAAGATCGAAGTCGGCCGACCGCAATACGGTGCCCATGGTCGTGCCCGCGCGGCTCTGGCCCCCCATGATTTCCGACAGACGCTCCCCGAACGAATGCAACGCATCGAAGCCGATTTCCGACACGAGATCGGGCGGAAGCAGAAGCGACGCCTGCACCGAGTTGCGCGCCTCGGGCTGGCGGCCCAGAAGCCGGCTGAATCCGTCGAGCTCGTCGGTACATTCCTGCACGAGGCGCCTCAATGGTTCGGGAGACGTCGTCGCCTTCGCGACGTCGGGATAGGCCCGATGAGGACCGTCCACCGTGACCCGGAAGGCCCGGCTCGCTGCCTCGTACCGCAGATCGATGTTGCCGGAAGTGGTGACGTTCAATCCTTCCGGAAACGCGCTCCGGAAACGCAGATGCCAAAGGGCCACGAATTCGTCGAAGCACCGAACCGCTGCGGTACGCAGATACACGTCCGGCAGCGCGAGAACCCAGAGCAGAGCGTCTTCGGACAGGATCGTCGATGATTGTGCGAGACGCCGCCCAAGGTGAAGGCGCACCTGAATGTCCATCTCTGGAGAGTGTGACCGCTCCGCTGATGGTTGCGGAACGGCGAGAGGCATGCCGGCGGCGCATCTTGCGATGTCCACGAACCGCCTCCCGTAACCCTGGAAGGACTCGCTGTCGACCCGCCTCGCCAGAAGCCTCTCGACCTCGGCGATGCAGTCCGGCGCGCTCGCGATGTCCCGATCGACGAAAAGCCTGTGCTCCAGCCCGTAGAAGAACACGAAGACGTGCCCGATGCCGTAGGAATCGTCCCGCCGACCGCTCGACATCCAATCGAGGAAAGCGTGGCGGGCCGCGGGCGTCACGTCCGCGTAGGACGGCCAGTACGGCATGGCATCCCCGGCGACGTCCGGCCGCGACGTTCGTGCGGAAAGCTTGGGATTGACGACGTAGCCGTCGATCTCTTGGCCTTCGAAGAAGAGGGCCTCGCCGAGATAGAAGCGACCGGCCGCGATGGTGATGCCCTGGACAGTGACCGACTCTCCCGGCGGCACCCACCTCGCCGGCGCTGGAGCCCGCCCCCTGCGAAAGGCCGGCGCGATCCGTACCGGGTCCGCTGTCGTTGGCTCGATGACCGGCGGCGGAGTGTGTTGCGCGCTCGATCGCCCTGTCGCGATCTCACGTCGCTTTCCGGCCTTCGAGAACAGATAGCCGAGCAGCAGTACGAGACCGGAGACCGTGCAGACGGCTACGACCGCGGCCAGATTCTCCACGACGAACCGATAAGCCGCGGCGAGGACCGCGTAGATCGCGCCCAGCACGAGCAGCAAGCCCATTCCAGCCGTAGACCCGCCCTTCCGCCGCCCCATATCTCCGTCGATCCTCACCACTCGTTCGTCAAGAAATAGCGTGTGACGGCAGCGAAGTACAATCGTCGAAGGTCGTGTCCCGGCTCCTCCGGTAGTGCTCTCTCCCGGGAACCTGCATCCGCCGGACCGAGATCGGCATAATTCCTCCTGTAAGCGCGGCCCATTGACCGTTCTTGGAATGCTCCGGGGGCGTCAAATCTCGCGGCTGTTGGAAGCTTCAATTTGACACTACCGTGTCGACAATGGCTTTGATTTCTTCACAACTTTCGATTGCAACGATATGGTCAACCGGCGTCGGTCCAGGGCCCAATATCAAAGCCGAGGTGGGCGCCGCGCCATGCGAAGTGGGGGCCAGTCAGACCGGGATTCTGCCCATTTGGCATGCGAAGAAGGAATCGCTGCGGAATAACAGGTATTCGCTGGAACGAGGATGGACAGTGAACGAGCGCGAACAGTTCGCGCTCACAGGTAATGTGCTCACCTCACCCCTCCATCACGAGATGCGAATACCAACCTTCGGAGACTACGCCGGTTTTGTGACAGTTCTCAACCAACAGGCTCGCGGGCCAATATATCGTTCTGGCGAATGCCCCGCCGCCCCACTACGGAAATACCGGTCCTGCCAGACTAGGATATTTGTAAGCTTCGTGCTACATATTCGTGAAATCTGTAGCGCGAAGGTACCAAATGCCGACCCCCCACAATCCTCCCGCCGCGGTTCGAAGGGCCCTGCGCAAGCTTGGCGCCGACATCCACGATGCCCGGCGGCGCCGGCGGCTGCCGATGGCGGTCGTCGCCGAGCGCGCCTTCACGTCCCGCTCCACGCTGCAAAGAGTCGAGGCCGGCGACACCAACGTCAGTATTGGTATCTATGCCGGCGTTCTTCAGGCCCTCGGCCTGCTCGACGGCCTGATCAATGTCGCGGACATCAGCAACGATAGCGTCGGCCAGGCGCTGGCTAGCGCCGAGCTGCCAAAGCACATCCACCTCAAGCGCAAGACCGGAGCCTCAAGCAATGGCTGACTTCGAGGTGCATATCGATCTCGGCGCCCGCACGCGCCGCATCGGACTGGCAAGGAGCAATCGCGCCCGAGGCTCAGAGACCATCCTCTTCGAATACGATGGCGCGTGGCTTGATGATCCGGACCGGTTTTCACTGGAACCCGCCCTCGCCCTGACGCGCGGCGCCTTTGCTCCTCCTGCCGGACTGGCCACGTTTGGCTCCATCGGCGACTCCGCGCCTGACACTTGGGGCCGCCGTCTCATGCAGCGCGCCGAACGCCGCCTCGCCGACCGCGAAGGCCGCGCGGTTCGCACGCTTGCAGAAAGTGACTATCTGCTCGGCGTTGCCGACGAAACGCGACTTGGCGCACTCCGCTTCCGTTGGGTCGGCGAAGAACTCTTTCAGGCGCCGATCCGCGCTGGCGTGCCCGCCCTGATCGAACTCGGCCGACTGCTCCAGATCACCGAGCGCATTCTCCGCGACGAGGAAACGGACGAAGATCTACAGCTCATCTTCGCGCCCGGCTCCTCCCTCGGCGGCGCCCGGCCGAAGGCCTCCGTCGTCGACCAGCACGGCAATCTCTCGATCGCCAAATTTCCGAAGGAGACCGACGACTACAGCATGGAGACCTGGGAGGAGATTGCGCTACGGCTCGCCAGCAAGGCCGGCATCGCCACTCCGCAACACGAACTGATCGAGGTGGCCGGCAAGGCCGTCATGCTGTCACGCCGTTTCGATCGCAATGACGCCGTCCGCATCCCGTTCCTGTCCGCCATGGCGATGATGGGCGCCAAAGACGGCCAGCGCGGAAGCTATCCGGAGATCGTCGACGCTCTCGCGCAACATGGTGCGCATGGAAAGACGGACGCCCACGCCCTCTACCGGCGTGTCGTCTTCAACGTGCTAATCTCCAACGTCGATGATCACCTACGCAACCACGGTTTCCTGTGGCTGGGAAAGACGGGATGGTCGCTCTCGCCGGCTTATGACCTCAATCCCGTCCCCACCGATGTGAAGGCGCGGGTGCTGACGACGAACATCGACCTCGATGAAGGCACCTGCTCGCTCGATCTGCTCGAAGCCGCGTCGGAATATTTTGGGCTTACGCTGCCGCAGGCCCGCACGATCATCAAGGACGTCGCGACAGCGACCGCGACTTGGCGCGACACGGCCAAAGCCGTCGGTGCCCGCGGGGCCGAAATCAACCGCATGGCCAGCGCGTTCGAGCACGACGATCTCAAACGAGCGCTCGCGATTTAACACTGACATTTCTTCATAGCTTCGACTCCGCAGCCGCGAGCGCCGTAGCCGACCCGACCGTCGAACTTGAAATTTCCAGAATGCTGGCATTCGGCAGGTTTTGCAAACGCCCGGCGCGGCCTATGGCGCGTGGTCCAGCGCAATTTTGTTTCGTTGGTGCGAGTTTGATGCGATAGCAACGACATTCTGCTCAAGGCCAAATAGCGGCCTATACGGAAGGCGTCGGGTGCGCCGTGGACACCCAGGGTCGCGCTAAGCGAGCTGTCCGTGCCGTTCGAGCAAACGCATCAGCACGTTGTTCGCGTGGGCGAAGTTATCGAACTGCCCGCGAAGCTCGTAGGCCCACTTCGCGCCATGAAAGAGATTGTTGCGCAAGCGCCAGACGATCATCAGGAGCACCAAAACGCGGTCGCGCGGATCATTGTTTGCTTCCTCGATTACCACCCGTACCAAGTCAGGATAGTCCGCCGGGCGAAGACCTAGATAGGGGAAATGGCCTGTCAATGCGCCATCAGCGAAATATCGCCTCCGGAAATAGGTCAGTTCGCCATCATAGAGCTCAGCCCCAAGCGTGCCAGCAGCCGTCCACTCATCGACCTTTTCGCGGATGCGGTCGGCGCGCGCGAAATTGTTCATGACCTGCGCTTCGAACAGGCTCCACAAGAACGCAAAGTCAAAGATCGCGTTGCGGTCCCGTGAGGGAAGACTTTTGAAGCCTGGCGCTCGTTCGGCTAGCCATTGTTCGCTCATTCACTCTTTTCTCGCAGTGATCGACCCGCCTTCTCGTCGTTTGGCTCCTCGCAGTCGCGATCGAACTCAGGGAAATTGGTAAGCGTATCGCGGCGGATGCAGTAGTGCATCTGCGATGCCTCTTGGAAATGCATACCGCATAGGCATCCGCAAAAGGGGCAACATTCGTCGATTTCGAGATCGGCCCATTCCCACACGCCCAGGTATTCCGGGATGGCATCGCTATCGTAGCCAGTGATCAGGAATGCGTCGGCACTCTTTGCAACAAAGCCGTCGCGCCCTGCGCGGACGAGAAACGGCAGGATGTCCGCCGGCTCGATGTTAAACCATTCGCCGCGTGACCGAACGGCTTTGAGCTCATTCTTGAGACGTGTTTCCAGGCCAAACTCATCTGCCGTTTCGATCCAGCCTAGCAAGCGTAACTCTAGCGGATTTCCGGTCTGGAGATTTCGCTTTCGCGCTTCAATATTCTTCGCGACACCAATCTTGATGGGTGAGCCTCCGTTCTCTTCTTCGCCAAGGAAATAGACCGGCACGCTCGATATCTCCGATGACAAAGCAATTTGATAGCGGTACCGATCCTATTACGAGATATTGCGCAGTTCCGCTATCGACTATCCAAGGATGTCGTTGCACGCCGCCACCTCGTTCGAGGGATCACTACCCTGCTGTTCATGTGGCGCCCTGCCGGAGCTAATTTGACAGCCCACCCCAACACGTCAAAATCACTGTGCAGAGCCACACTTCTATCACAGTGATTTTGACTCTTTGGGGGTGGCTGGATAGGCGCGGCCGAGTTTGGCGCGAGCTTTGTCGGTTGTGAACATCCATTTGATTCGGGCTCGGGTTTTATTTCGCCGCCGTTGCC
>NZ_JBVAPG010000021.1:0-74771 GCF_055413685.1 Bradyrhizobium sp. LeoA1Lang
GTGCTGCCGTCTGCCGAGACCGCTGCGATGTTGTTCTGGGCGCTGCTGGCTTCCGGGCAGATCAGCATGCGCAAAGTCGACGGCTGGCAGACCCTCGCCAGCAAGCCCATTGCTCAGCCGGTTGATCGTGCCGCCTGAGCAGATATCATCCGTTCACCGGAGACTCGCGACGGACAAATTCCAACCAAGTTCGCGACGGCACCCAAACGACTGCAATTCACCCTTCACAGAAGTCTCTTACACAAAATATCTGACATTCCCCTTCGGTCCGGCGATCCCGAACATCTCCCGCCAGCCAGCGCTCGAGTTCTTCCTGGTAGGCGAAGACCAGGTTGCGCTCGCCTCCCGGAATGCGGTGAACGGGAAGCCCGCGCAGGCGCTCCCAGCGCCTGACCGTGCGCTCATCCCGATTGAAGAACGACGCAATCTCCTTCCAGCTTTCCAGCCGCCGTTTCTGCCCCTCCGCCACGCTGCTGTCCTGTTTTGCCCGCTTCTGCCCGCATACGCCCCACTGCGCATTCTGTCCCGAAAGCTATAGGTCGCAACGATTTAAGAGATTGATCCTGCCTCAGATTGTCCCGCATGCGTTCCGGGGTCAACGGCTCGGTCTCGTGGAAGAGGCTCACCGCCTCGTCGGCTGAGGCTGGGCATTTTTTGACCGACAAACAAGATTCACAACCTGGGGGGTGGGAGTTCGTGGATGCCATAGAGGCGTGCCACCAGGTTTCCACTCTCGCTCGTCTTTTCGCCTGCTCAGTCGCCGCCTACGGCTACTCGGCCTCGGCCTGCGGCGCCTTTCGTCCGATCGGGGGCGATGCAAAGCCCCAATTCTACTTCTGCAATTGGCCGGAGACGTGGACTGCGCTCTACACGCAGCGCAATCTCGCGCCCCACGACTTCACCATCACGGAGGTCCGGCGGCAATCCAGTCCTTACACCTGGCTGACGGCAAAAGCCGCGCGGCGGCTCTCTGCCAAGGAAGAAGCATTCTGGAAGGAAGTGACCGAGATGGGCTGGGCGGATGGATTGTCGATCCCAATCCATGGTCCGGGCGGACAACTCGCTTTCGTGACCATGACCGGCGGCGAGCGAACGGCAACACCTGTCCAGCGTGCGCATTTGCGATGCCTCGCAATTCTCACTCATGAGCGTGCGCGGAAATTGTGTGGCTTCGAGCGCGAGCAAGGGCCGCGCGACCTGCTGACCCCTCGTGAACTGGAATGTTTGCGCAAGGTGGGGGCGGGCAAGTCCGACCGCGCCATCGGCGAAGACCTCGGCATCGCGCGCACGACCGTCAAATATTACCTCGACCGCGCGCCAGAAACTTGGCGCGCGCACCCGCGCGCAAGCATTCGCGCAGCTCGCATTGTGGGGCGAAACATGAGTGGGATTTCTCGATGTCCCCCTCCAGTTGGCGGGGATACGGCTGGGAACGCTGCCGCTAAACATGGCGCTGGACAGGAATCGTCAGGTTGGGGATGGGGCGTGACGGATCGTTGGAATGCCGTGCGGACGGCGGCAGTGGCATGTGCAGCCGTTATCGGCTCGCAGTTTGCGCATGATGTTGCAAGTAATCGCGTCCTCGCCGCTGATGTCGAAATCACGGCCAACACACCGAGCGTAGATCTCGATACGTTTTCCGGAACGACAGCGCATATCGCCAATGGCGTCACGGTCGGCAGCGGCGGAACGGCCATATCGGCAACCCTGCAGCCGTGGTCGCTGACAAATGACGGTACGGTGTCCGGATCCAACACGATCGGGCTCAAGCAGGGCGGGACCATCACCAACAATGCTGGAAAGACAATCTCGGGGACTTTGACCGCGATTACCTTCGGCTATTTCGATTCCGTTGCCCATCTGCCCTCCGGTGGCGCGGGAACGCTGAACAATTACGGGACGATCACTGGTGGTGGAGGGGAGGGCGTGACCATGTGGATGGGGGGGACGGTCAACAATTACTTCGGCGGCACGATCAAGACGGAGACCGGCCTCAATGCGGTCTCGATCGGGCAAGGAACATCACGCACACTCTTCAATAGCGGTACGATCAGTGCCACACGCACGAGCGGTTACAGCTCCGGCGTGCTGATTCAGGGCGGCCCTTCGGCTTTCACAAATACCGGCACCGGCGTCATCCACGGCGATTTTAACGGCGTTTATGCGAGTGCCAGCGCTGCGTTCACGTCCTTTAGCAATGCGGGCACGATAAGGTCGTCGCGCGGATCGGCTGCCGAAATCTGGGGCGGCGGTACGGTCGTCAACAGCGGCACTATCGAAAACCTGGGAAGCGGCTCGGCGGCGGATTCGAACGGAATTCTGATTCGAAATAACGCTGCGGCTGAGGTGACCAACAGCGGCACCATCACGGGCGGGGTCAATGCTATCAACTTCGCGCTTGCTGGCGGCAGCCCCGCCGGCGCGACGCATACCTTGCGCTTGCAGACGGGCTCCGCGCTCAACGGCAATGTCGTGGGCGGCAGCGGCGCCGACAATTTGATCCTGGAAGGGACCGGCACCGAAAACATCGCGAAGTTTCAGAATTTCGAAACGCTGGCAATGAGCGGCGTCGACTGGACGCTGAGCGGCTCGGGCACGTTCTCCACGAGCACGACCGTGCACGCGGGCACACTTCGAGTGAACGGGCAGCTCAATAGCCCTGTCGTCAACGTGCGAAGCGGCGGCACGCTCACGGGCAACGGAAAGGTTGTCGGCAACGTCACGAATGCCAGTGGCGGCAACGTGCGGGTTGACAGTGGCACGCTGGCATTCGACGGCAATTACATCCATCAGATGGGCGCGTTCTTCACCGTTGGCGTCACCCCTTCGAGCAGTGGCGCGCTCCAGATTACGGGGGCCGGCCATACCGCCACCCTCGACGGCGGCACCGTGCGCGTCATTGCGAGCCCCGGCAACTATGCTCCGAATACGCAATACACGATCCTGACCACGACCGGCGGCCGCACCGGCGCCTTCAGCGGAGCCAGCTCGAATTTCGCGTTTCTTGATCCGTCGCTCGCCTACGACGCTAACAACGTGTACCTCACGCTGGTGCGCAATAGCGTCGATTTCGCCGGCATCGGCAGCACGCCGAACCAGATCTCGGCGGGACGCGGGCTTGAACTCCTCGGCATGAACAATCCGATGGTCGGCGCAGCGCTTCTGCTGACGCCGGACCAGGCGCGCGCCGCGTTCGACAGCGTGTCGGGCGAAGTCTATCCCAGCCTGCATTCGCTAATGGTGGACGAGAGTGCGCTGTTGCGCGACGCCATTCTTGGCCGGCAGCGGCAGGACACCGTGCAAGAGCCAACCGGACAACAATCGATCGCGCTGGCGGATGAGGACGATGCCGCGCTGTCTTATGCAAAGAAAGCGCGCAACGCCAAGGCCGGCCCCCAATGGCCGGTCAAAGCCCAGCCTCCTGTCATCGCGCCAGTCTATTCCACATGGGTTCAGGGCTACGGCAACTGGACGCGGCTGAACGGCGACGGCAATGCCGCGACGCTTCGTTCGGCCACCGGCGGCGCCGTCGGCGGTGTCGATGTTACGCTCGATCACATCTGGCGATTTGGCGTTGCAACTGGCGGCGGGAGGACGGACGCGCGTGTCGATGCTCGCCTCTCATCCGGCACGATCGACACATTCCACATCGCAGCTTATGGCGGTGGCCAGATCGGCGACATCCTGCTCCGCACGGGGGCCGCCTACTCGCGTCACGACATTTCGACGACACGAATGGTCGCTTTCCCCGGCTTCGGCGACATCGCCAAGGCGAACTACAGCGCCGGCACGGCCCAGATCTTTGGCGAAGCTGCACATCGCCTGCAGACCGGCTGGATGACCACCGAGGCCTTCGCGGATCTCGCTTATGTCCGCATCCGCAGCGACGGCTTCAGAGAAACCGGAGGACCGGCGGCTCTGACCGTGGCCGCCAACGACACCTCGGCAACGTTCACGACCCTCGGTCTTCGTGCGCAGGCTCCGATCCCTGCACCAGGGCCCTGGCTGACCACGGCTCGCGGCGCGCTCGGATGGCAGCATGCCTATGATAACGTGACGTCTGCCGCATCGATGTCGTTCGCCGCCAGCCCCACGCCATTCGCCATCACCAGCGTTCCCATCGCGAGAGATGCCTTGCTTGTGGAGGCGGGTCTCGACACGTTGATGCGGCAAGACATGAGCCTGGCCCTGCTCTACACTGGCCGGATCGCCACTGATGCCAGTTTGCACGCCGTCAAAGTCAACGTCGCCATCAAGTTCTGAGAAATTGTTGACGATGCCCGAGACGAACCACATCGCAAACAGCAAACAGGTCGCGATGCCGATCCAGCGATGGGTGATGTAAAGCCACCGCCGTCCTCGCCGGATTATGGCGCGACGCATGATCAAAACTTCACGTTGATGGACACTTCTGCCGTGCGCGGCATGCCGAGCAGCCATTGCCCGGAAGGCGCGGACGTGGCGTAGACGGTGTCGAAGAGATTGTAGATACGAAGCGCGACCGCTGTTTGCTCGTCAGGCTTCCAGCGTAGTCCGCTGTTGACCACGGTGTAGGCGGGCCGAAGCTGGGTATTGGCGTTGTCGGAAAAGGTTTGCCCCACGATCTGCACACCGCCATAGGCGGACCAGTTCGGCGCGAAGTCCCAGGTCACCCAGACGTTCGATACCTGCTGCGGCACGTTGAGAGGAACGTTGCCGGCGTAGCTGACGAGTTTGCCGCCTACCACCTGGCTGAAGTTGTCGTACCTGGCCTGCAGCACCGCGAGATTGGCATCGACACGCCAGCCATCGTCTAGCGCCAGGCCGATCGACGCTTCGATCCCGCGCGAGGATTGCTGGCCGACTTGCAGCGCGAGGCCGGCGGGATTGTTGGGATCTGGGACCAGCAGGTTGTTCTTGACGATTTGGTAACCTGCCAGCGTCCATTCACCACGACCGCCCCAGAACGACTGCTTGATTCCGATCTCGCTTTGCTTGCCCGTGGCAAGCTGGAAGCTTTTCTGCGTGGCCGACAGCGAGATGAGATTGGTGACGGGATCGACGGCTGTCGCATACTGTCCGTAAAATGCGAGGTTCGAGACCGGGGTGTAGACCACTCCGGTTCGCCAGCTCGTACCCGACAGCGAGATATCGAAATTATTCGTTGGTGTCCTGTAATCGGTGCGGTCGACATCCGGTCGGTCGAACCTGATGCCGCTTACAACGGACAACTGATCGGTCAGCGACAGCCGGTCCTCGGCAAACAATGCGTATTGATTGACAATCGCATTGTAGCCGGGCGTGGTTCGCGTCGTCGTGACCGCAAACGACCCCATGTCGCCGGCATAGGGGCTAACCGAAGACGCGCCGCCATAGGGTGAATTGTTGGTGTGGGTAAAGTCCACCCGGTTGATGTCGAAACCCGCAACGAACTCGTTGGCGAAGCCCAGCAGATGGCCACGAAACGTTGCGTCCATCCGGTTGCCGACCTGAGCCTGGTCGTGGAAGATCTCGATGTAGCTGGTTCGGTTGATCAACTGTGTCGTAGGATTCCAACTATAATTCTCGACATCACGCCAGTGCCGACGGCTGGTCAGGTAGTAGAGTGTGTTCTGGACCTTGACTCCGTCCGCCGCGTCCCACTCGGTCTTGAACTGGCTCCAGTTATCCTGATAGCGGATCGCGCTGTCGAGCACGTTGTAGTTCTTGAACCGCAACGCGTCGTCGATTGCGCCGTTGATCAGCGGTGTGCCGAAATAGCGCGAGGGGCTTCGATTGCCGTAGTCGTTCGAGAGTGTGAAAGCGAGGTTTTCGGCGGCCTGGACCCGCACTGCGGCGGAGAGGCCAACATTCGATGTCTCGTCGCGGTCAACCCAACCGTTCGACATGTTGCCGACGGCATTGACGCGATAGGATACGTTCGGATTGATCGGGCCGCCGCTATCCACTGCAATGCGTCGCGTCGTATTGGTATCGAGCGACATCTCGGCATCGTTGTAGGGCGTCGTGACGGGTTTTTTGGGGATCACATTGATGATCCCGCCAATCGCGCCTTCGCCGTACAGAACGGAGGCTGGCCCGCGCATGATCTCGATGCGATCCGCCGACCACGTATCGAATGGAAAGGTCACGGTTCCGGCACCAACATAGAGGCGAGTGCCGTCATAAAGCGTCATCACCGAATTGCTTCCGGTGAAGCCGCGTGTGCTGAACGAGAGGCCGCCATTACCGGGGGCCGGGCTTGCGGTAAAGCCCACTGCGTTCTGGGTGACCGCGTCCGTGACACTATGCTGGCCGCGCTCTGCGATGGTCTGCGACGTGATCGTTTCGACGCTGGCGGGCGTCTGCAGTGGAGTGAGGTTGAGGCGGCTGCCACTCGCGTTCTGCTTGTTCAGGCTCAGCGTCGGCGATGGCGTGTCGGATGTTGCGATCGAGGGCATGGCGCTTCGTGCCGCCGCGGCTCGATTCGGCTGAGGTCGCGCCGCCGAAGTTGAACGCTCATGATCGAGGCGCTTGGGTTTTGCCGGAGGCTTTTGCGGCTGGGTAACGCTGACCGGAGGCAAGACATGGGACGAATCAGGCTGCTGGGCCTTCGCCGAACAAGACTCGAGCAGCAGAACCGGGAGGAAATATCTGAAAGCGAGCCGGGCAGCATCACGCTGCCTTGGGATAGTAACGATAGAGAGCACGAGCAGACCTCGGTATGACGTCAGTGGCACGTCACAGCGAACGAGGTCTCGCTCGAACGTGCCTATGGCACGCTGGGCGAAAGCAATGTCTGTACTCCCCGACCGACATTTTCGCGTGTGACCACGGCTGACGGCAGGTCTCCTGGCTTGCGGGTCCTAACCTTTCGTCGCCTTCCCAGGACCGAGGCTCCCAGTGGCGTATGACGAAAGATTCGCCGCTTACAGTTGCGGGGGCAGCCGTGGCTTAGGGGAGAAGTCCCGCACCACGTTCCCTTTTGATCCCCGTCGAGGGGAACCGTCACTCGTGATCTACGGGGGTGTCTGAGCCGAAGTCAATCCTGTCATTGGGCCGGCATCAGGACACCGCGCGGATCCACGTCGCGGCGGAGGATGTGCAACTCTTCCGCTGTCGGCGCCTCGGTTTCGGGAATCGATGAAAGGTCGCCGAGGTCGAATCCGGTGGCGTCCCGCAGCTCCTGCCGGCGGACGCCGCGGTGGATCGAGTGGACCTTCATCCGCCCGGCCTCGCGGTCGAAGTCGAAAAGACATTTGGGGGTGACGACCATGCAGGGGCCGCCCCAGTCAAGGCCGAGCTTCCTGCGCCCGTCGAGCCCTCCCGGGTAGCCGACGCCGGAGACGTAATCGACCTTCTCGACGAAGTTGCGCCGGTCATGGTGTGGCATCATCACATATTCGCGGCGGAACAGCGTCATGTGCTCGGGCTGCAGGATGGGGCCGACGAGGCGAACCTTGGGCCGGTCGTGCGGGCCGACGCAAACACTGTTGATGTTGCCGACGCGGTCCACCTGCACTGCACTGCTGAATCCGAAGCTTACATCGCCGCGTTTGAGCACGAACTGGCCCGGATAGTCGACCATCTGGGACTCGCACGGCAGGTCGCGCAGCATCGCGCTGTGCTCCGAGTCGGGCAGCCGGTCGATCTCGCTGAAGTCCGGGTTATGGTAGCAGCCGGCGAGCAGGATGGTCAGGTTCGGCGCATGCATGCGCTTGGCGAGCTCCATGGCTGCAAGCGGGATGCCGGTCCCGAACAGGGCCGCCGCTGCGCCCGTGAGGAGACCCGTGAAGCCGACCTCGCGATCGGCAAAGCTGCGCGCCAGTGCGACGGCGAGCGTTTCGTTGAGGGTGGCGGGCGCGGTCATGCAAGGCTTCCGAGATCGGTGAGACGGGAAAGTTGGGCGGCGCCGAGCTTGTCCAGATAAGCGAAATGGTCTGCCGTCCGGCGGACCCAATCATCAAGGTATCCGGCGAAGGTGCCCTCGCTTGCAGAGGCCGCCACATAGGCATCGAGATGGGTATCGTCGGCGAGATATCGCCCCAGGGTAGGCGTCGGATGCGCGCCCCATGGGACCTCCACCACGGCGCTGATCCGATAGGAGGGCAGCTCGACGAAACGGGCGTGCCGCTTGATGAAGGATCTTGCTACGATCTTTTCCGCCGTCACGATGACACGCTCGCACGAGCGGGCCATGAGCACGTCGCCGCTTTGCGGCAGCAGCCGCCGCGCCGGCGTTACGATGTTGCCCTGCTCGTCAGCCGCGATGGCGTGGATCACCACCACATCGGGATTTGCCGCCGGGAAAGCGTGTAGCCTGCGGCCGGTGATGGGGCAGGGGAATTCCTTGATCTCGTCGTTGTAGGTGACGACATCATTGCCGCCCAGAAACTTGGCCGGCCAGAAGTCGAAGCCATCCTGGTTGGCGCGGAAGCGGTCCCAGCAGGCCATCTCGGGATAGTCCACGACTTTGAGGCGTCCGCCTTCCACCGCGCGGCGATAGTTGCGTGCCAGGCCGTGCTTCTCCAGCCCCACATAAGACGTTTCCACCTTCTTCAAGCAGCCGGCGCCTGCCAGCATGTCGACATCGAAGGAGTGGGCGGATCCGATGATCGTCAGGTCACGCCGGCCTTGGCGGATCAACTCGCGCGCGAAGGCCATCGGTTTCTGATAGACGGCGAAGCCGCCGAGAGCGAGCCGGCAACCGTCGGGAACGCGTCCGGCGGCTTCCGCCAAGGTAATCAACTTCGAGGCAAGTGGAGCTTTGCTCATGCGAATCCGTCCGCACGTGTGCGCTGCCGGCGGAGCATGCTCCACCAGACGGCGAGGATGATGACGAGGCCCTGGGCGATCAGGAACACGATGGGGTCGATGCCGGCGAGAACCATGCCGTTGCGCAGCACGGCGACGAACATGACGCCGAGCACAGTGCCGATAAGGCGACCATAACCGCCATTCAGGCTTGTTCCGCCGACGATGACCGCGGCGATCACGTCGAGTTCGATGTGCTCGCCGACGGTGGCGCTGCCCGAGTTCAGCCGCGAGACCAGCATGATGCCGCCGATCGCCGCGAGCACCTGGACAATGATGAACACGGCAATGCGGATGCCCCGCACGGGCACGCCATAGTGCGAGGCTGTGATCGGGTTGCCGCCGACGGCATAGAGGTGGCGCCCGAAGCGCAGTTGCGACAGCAAGAGCCAGCCAACTCCGATCGTGCCGGCCATGAGAACAACCGGTGTGGGCAGGCCGAGAACGGAGCCGTACCATAGACCGTCGAGCGCCTTCGGCATCGGCCCGATGGTGAGGCCGTCGCTCACGTAGAACGCGACGCCGCGCAGCGCCGACAGCAGCCCCAGCGTTGTGATGAACGACGGGATCGCCCAGATCACGCGCAGCGCCCCGATGAAGGCGCCGATGAGGACTGCAATGCCGACTGCGAGTGCGCTTGCGGTCACGAGCGACCAGCCGAGTTTCACGACCAGGAGCGACATCACGGTTCCGGCAAGGCCGACGGTTGCTCCCACCGACAGGTCGATCTCGCCTGCGATGATCACCATCGTCATCCCGACCGCGATCATCGCGACGACCGAAGTCTGGGTGAGGAGCGTCGCGAAGTTGGCCACGGTCAGGAAATTCGAAGCCGTCGCCGAGAAGTAGATGATGAGTGCCGCCAGCGCGATGCCGACGCCGATCTCGGCGCGCCAGGAGGCCAGGGCCGCCTTCAATCGCGCAGGACTGATGCCTTCGCGAGGTTGGGCGAGCGTGCTGTTCATGGACATGAGTTCTCGCAGGAAGATTCGAGGGGCTCCAAGGAACTTCGCGCCTTAGTTGGACAACGAGCGCACGAGGTCCAGATATTCTTTCACCGGCTGCTGATCGCTCTTGGTGTAGAGCTTCACCGGCACGTTGACGTAGCGGGGCTGATTTTCGCCGCGCTTGGCCTTCACCGCGGTTTCGACGGTCAGATAGCCGATGCGGTAAGGCTGCTGATCGGCGATCGCCTCCACCGCGCTGGACGGGTCGAGCAGCATCTGGGCGAGATCCTGACTCATGTCGATGCCGTACAGCTTGGTCTGCGTGTTGGCCCGGCGCGCTGCGGCTGCCGCTCCGGCGAGCGTGCCGGCGTTGGAGGCCCAGATGGCCGTGGTGTCAGGCTTGCGGCGGAGGATGTTCTCCAGGCCGTTCGCGCCCTCCTCGGGCGTGGCGCCGCTGACCTCGGCGACGGTCTCGTACTTCAAGCCTTCGAGAGCGGACAGGAAGCCCTGACGGCGGGGCTGCATGTTGGCGTTGATCGGCGGCAGCGTGATGATGCCGATCGAGGGCTGGCCGCCCTTGCTCTCCAGGTACTTGCGCAGCTCCTTGCCGACCGCGGCGGCCAGTTCGTGGCTGTCGACGCCGATCGAGTGGCTGGCGATCGAAGCATCCTCGAGTCTGGTATCGTACTCGACGACCATGATGTTGCGGTCCTTGGCCCGGCGGGCGGACGCGACCGAACCCTGTTTGTCGAGCGGCGGCATGATCAGCACGTCGACTCCACGGGTGACGAAGTCCTCGATCACCTGGCCCTCGGTCGGCAGCTTGCGCTGGTTGAGGCCGAACGTGATCGTCGCGCCGTATTTCGCGGCCGCGTCGCGCATGCCGCGCTCGATCTGCTGCCAGTATTGCGAGTCACGCGCGTAGATGATCGCGCCGATGGTGATCTTGTCCTGTGCCTGTGCAGGCATCGCCGCGGCAAACGCGGCGGCCGCGGCCAGCGCGAGCATGGGTGCCTTGAGCCAGCGTATAGCGAACATGTAGTCCCTCCCGATAAGGGCCGGCCCTTGGCGGGGGCATCGGCCCAGAACGTTTCCGCCGTAGGGCTGCTGCTCCAAAAACGATTTCCGAAAAACGTTTCTGTACACTACTTGATCAGGCCCTCTCGCAAAGGTCAACCGCTAAGACCGCTGTTCCGGGCAGGTCGGCCAGCGCGGCATGGCGCCACGGGGCCGAATGTTTCGTCGGCATCCGAGGTCCAGCGCGGGCGCCGTGAGCCCCTCATCCGATCACGCGCTTTCCGATCAACTCATCGCAGCGTTCTCGGGGCCAGCCGAGCCACTCGGCAGCCACTTCGCTTGTGTGCTCGCCGACGAGAGGGGAAGGTCGGCGCACGGCGCCCGGTGTCTCGCGCAACGTGACCGTGATCCCGTGTGTCGGATATGCGCCGGCGCGTGGATGATCGACCGTCAGAATCTGGTTGCGGGCCTTGAGCTGCGGGTTCTCGACCACGTCTGCCATTGTGGAGACACCGGCGCGGTCCATGGCCTCGACCACGGCGTCGGCGGTGTGTCTGCTGACCCAGGCCTGGACTTCGGCCTCGATCGCGGATGCGTTCGCTACGCGCGCCTTCACGGTAGCGAAGCGCGGATCCTGCAGCAGGTCCTCGCGTCCCATCGCGGTGACCAGGCGCTGGAACAGCGGATCGGTGCCGGAGGCGATATGCACCCAGGCGCCGTCCGATCCCTTGAAGGTGTTGACTGGTGATGTGTAGCGGTCCCGGTTGCCCTGGCGGCTCATGCTGCGGCCGAGGACAGCCTGCTCCGGGATCGCGGTCATCAGCAGGCTGGCTGCGCTCTCGAGCAACGTGGCCTCGACGAGCTGGCCCTTGCCGGTCTGCTCGCGGGCGGCAAGAGCGGTGAGCGCTCCGATGGTCGCGTAGAGCGCGGTCGTGTAATCCACCACGAAGGTGCCGGCCATGGTTGGCGGCCCGTTCGGGTCGCCGGTGAGCTCCATCAATCCGCTCGTCGCCTGCGCGATCACGTCGAAGCAGGGTCGTTGCGAGAGAGGCCCGGTCTGCCCGAAACCCGAGATGCGCACCATGATGAGCCGCGGGTTGAGCGCGTGCAGCGCCTCCCAGCCGCAGCCCATCTGCTCCATCGTTCCCGGACGGAAGTTTTCGATCAGGATGTCGGCCTTGCCGGCGAGCTCGCGCAGCACCTGCTGGGCCTCAGGCTTGCGGAAATCGAGCGCGAAGCTGCGCTTGTTGCGGTTGTACGTCATGAAATAGACGCTCTCGCCGCCGAGCTTCGGCTCGTTCTCGCGGGTGTCGTCGCCCGAGTCGAGGCGCTCCACCTTGACGACGTCTGCACCGTGATCCGCAAGCTGCATCGCGCAGAACGGGCCGGCGATGAAGCGCGACACATCGAGGACCTTCAATCCCTGTAGCGCACTGAACATGTCAAAGATCTCCTGCTTCCTGAACCGGAAGTCTGTCGAGGTGTTGGCGGTAGGCGAGATATTGCTTCTTGAGATGAGCGTAGGCGGCGATCGCATCGGGCGCCGGTTCGATCTTCTCGCGGATTCGAACCATCGCGGCGCTGGCGGCCCGGAGGTCCGCATGGAGTCCGACGCCGACGGCTGCCAGCATGGCGGCACCGAGCGCGGAAGCCTCGGCGACCTCCGGTACGATGAGCGGCTTGCCGAGCAGGGCGGCACGAATTTCGAGCCACAGCGAAGACTCGGCCCCACCGCCGACGGCGCGGATCTCGCGCACCGGCATGCCCGCGGCCGCGAGCGCATCGAAGACCTCTGCGACCTCAACCGCTACGCCTTCGAGCGCGGCGCGGAACAGGTGTCCGCGTCCGTGCTCGAAACTCAGTCGCGTCAGGCCGCCGCGTTCGGTGACGTCCCATCGCGGGGTCCGCGAACCCGCCAGCATGGGTGAAAAGATCAGGCCGTCGCTGCCGGCTGCGATCGCGGCGGCTTCGGCCGTCAGTGTCGGCAAGTCGGCGCCGAGCACGCCGGCAAGCCATGCGATCGCGCCGCCGGTGGCCGCCATGGGACCGCCGACGCACCAGGCTTCTCCAACGGGAAAGCGATTGAGGACGAGGCGGCGATCCGGATCGAAGCACGGCTGGTCGGCGCAAGCAAAGATGACGTCCGTGGTGCCCATGACGTTGACGGCGATGCCGGGCTCGACCATGCCGCCTCCCATTCCGCCCACGGTGCCGTCAGGGCCGCCGACCACCACCGATGTTCCATCCAGCAGCCCGAGCGCATTCGCCGCGTCCCGGGTCAGCCGGCCGGCGATCGCGGTGCCGTCGCGTATCTCGGGGAAAAGGTCGCGCGGCAGCTCCAGCGCTGCGATCAAGTCCTGGCTCCAGGCTCCCCGCCCGACATCGAACAACAGCGAATAGGAAGCGCCCGCAGGGTCGCAGACGGCTTCGCCGCAAAGGCGCATGAGCAGCCAGTCCTTCATGGTCAGCATCAGGCGCGCCTTGGCGAAGACGTCGGCCCGGTGATCGCGGAACCACAGCAGCAGCGGCCCGGTCAGCTCGGGGGCGATCCGGCGACCGGAGATGTCATAGACCGTTGCGGCGCCAAGCCGGTTCTCGATGAGGGCAGCTTCACGCGTCGCGCGCCGGTCCTGCCATGTGCAGATGTGCGCAAGCGGCAGCCCATGCGCGTCCGTGAGCACCATGCCAATCGCGGCGGTGACGCCGATCGCGGCGATGCGCGCCCCATCAACCCGGAGGTCGCGGACCGTTTCGACGACCGCTGCCCATAGCGACGTTGGATCGGCCTCGGCGAACGACGCCTGAAGCGCAACGCTGAAGGGGCGGCTGGCATGGGCAAGCCGCACGCCGGTCGCGTCGAAGAGCGTGGCCCGCGTGCTGCTGGTGCCGGCGTCGATGGCGAGGATCAGGTCACCCCGCATTATGAACCGATCCTGTGAAGGTGATGGCGGCGGGAGAGGCAGGCAAAATTCATGGATCCCGTACGTCGGTTTGGCGTACCGGCATAAAGACACAAAAAACGATTTCCGAAAACGTTTTTTTCTGCTACGCGTCGCTGCCATGGCCAAGGCGGCCGCAGACCTCAAAGACAGTCAGGAGTGCAGCAGATGACGACTTCACAGCCCGCGCGAGCGAAGATCGGAGCCGCACGCGCGGTCATCCAATGCCTCAAGCTCGAAGGGGTGGAGTTCATCTTCGGCGTGCCTGGCGGCCAAACGCTCTCGATCATGGACGCGCTCTACGACGAGCCCGGCATCCGTTTCATCACGACGCGCGACGAGCGTGCTGCCGCACACATGGCCGACGCCTACGGTCGCCTGACCGGCAAGCCCGGCGTCTGCCTCGCGACCACCGGCCCCGGGGCCACCAACCTGATTACTGCCGTGGGCGGTGCACACCGCGATTCAAGCCCGGTTGTGGTGATTACCTGCAACAACCGACGCCGGCATATCGGCCAGGATGATAACCAGGATGCCGATCACATCACTCTCTTTCGGCAGTTCACCAAGCTGAGCCGCTTCGTACCGGACAGCGAGGGCATTCCGCAGGCTGTGCGCGAGGCCTTCCGTGTGGCGACGACCGGCAATCCCGGCCCCGTTCTCCTCGATTTCGCCCGGGATGCGGTTGAGGGCGGCGAGATCGCGTTCGAGCCGATCGCCCCGCAAAATTACCGCTTCAACGAGCGCCCGGTCGCTGCTGAAGCCTCCATCGCGGCGGCTGCCCAGGCGCTGGCCGCCGCCAGGAAACCGGTGCTGTGGCTTGGTCGCGGCGCGATCATCGCGCGGGCCGGCGAGGCCGCGCTGAAGCTGGCCGAACTCCTCGGTGCGCCGATCGTGACGAGCTTCAATGGCATCTCCGCCGTGCCTGGCGACCACGATCTGTGCTTTGGCCCGCGCAGCCGCTTCGGCACCAAGGTTTCCAAGCATCTGCTGCAGGACTCAGATTGCATCCTTGTCGTCGGCAACAGCATGAACGCAGCGTCGACCTCGCGCTGGACGCTGCCGCTCACCCGGAACATCGTGCAGGTGGACCTCGATCCGGCGATCGTCGGTCGCAACTACCCGGTCGCGGTGGGCGTGATCGGCGACGCCGCCGATGCCTTGCGGCGGCTCGCGGTGGCGCTGCAGGGCAAGGTATCGGCCAATGCCGCCGCGCGGGCGGACTGGCTCGCTCAGGCCAGGCGGCTGCGGGAGGATTGGCGCAAGGAAGTTTTCGCTCCGGCCTACGCAACGTCGCGACCGATCAAGCCGCAATGGGTCATGCAGACGCTTGGCGCGGCGATCGACGCGAACACGGTGATCGTTGCCGATGCAGGCAACCCCGGCGTCTGGACGCATATGCTGCCGATCAAGACGCCCGGCGCCTACATGAAGCCGGTCGGCTACGGAAACATGGCCTTCGGTCTGCCGGCTGCGATCGCCGCCAAGCTTGCGGGACCGCGCAAGGACGTCATCGCCGTCGTGGGCGACGGCTCGCTCGGCATGAGCATGGGCGACATGGAGACTGCCGTGCGCGAGAAGGCGCCATTCACGCTGATCGTGATTAACGACATGGCGTACGGCAACATCAAGCAGGAAGAGCTGCACTTCCACGGCCAGCGCTACATCGGCGTCGATTTCGGCGACGTGGACTATGCAGGCATCGCCAAGTGCATGGGCGGCGACGGTGAGAAGGTTGCCAATCCCGGCGATCTGGCCGACGCGATTGCACGAGGCAAGGCCTCGGGCCGCTTCTACCTGATCGACGTCCGCATCGACGGGAGCGAGAACGTCTGGAAGGATCCGATCTGAGGCCTGCAGCCGGGTGCGGCGGCTTCGCGGATCAGACCCTCAACACTCGGTCGGTCGTGATGCCGAGCAGCCGTCGCGAACCGACGGCATCGAGGGTCGCCCAGTGATCGCCCGGCTTGAAGACATGCTTGTCCAGCCAGGCCCGTAGGGCCTGGTGCGACCGAGTCGCTTCGGCGATCTTGCCAAGCGCTGCGTGGTCCGCTTCGTAGCGGGTGTCGCAGGCGGCGGGATAGGCGCCGTAAGGCGCCTCGACAATGCAGGCGACGGCCTCACCGGACAGGAACGGATCGGTGGGGCGCCGGGCGATCGCTTGAGCGCTGACGACCTGCTCGACGGACACGATCGCTTTTGCGCCTGCCTTCGCGAGCAGCAAGTCCGGGAGTTCGGGCTCCCATTGATCCAGCGCGAAGCGAACGTTGCCGTCCGCATCGGCCCACTGCGCATGCAGGAGCACGACATCCGGCCGCAATATGCGGAAATGGGAGTCCCACGTGCCCGATGTGGAGGGCAAGCCGAGCGCGATGGCGCGGATGCGATCCCGCGTCTCCATGTCATCGGCCGCGATACGCGCGCCGCAACCCGCGGCAATGAGGAGTTCGAGCGCGAGGCCTTTGTCCCAGGACACGAGACGAAGGTCCTTGCGGCCCTGCCGGATGATCTCGCACGCCAGCGCCATTGGTGGCCTGCGCCCTGCGTGACCGCCAAGGGCGACACAGTCGGCGTCACGAATGAGGCCGATTGCATCGGCGAGCGAAACGACTTTGTGTCCGGCGGACATTGGCGGGAATCCTCGGGTGTGCTCAGCGCTCGTCGCGGCCGACATAGACCCCGTCGGGATCGATGACGTCGCGCAGCAGACGCAGCAGATGAAGATCGGGCTCCGGCTCGATTTCGAGCGTCGGTGCCGCATCGATGGGAAAGGCGATGGGCTCCTGCACCTCGGCAAGCGTTACGCCGGGATATAGGCGCTCCACGCGCATGCGCCTCGAGGCCGGATCGAAACCAAGGATCGCGCGATCGCTGATCACCCTGACCGGGCCGGCCCCCGGCAAGCCCGCCGCTTCGCGTGCGCCAGGGCCAGTGAGGAAACCCGGTGTCGTCAGGTACTGCACCTTCTCGACGAAGCGCTTGCGGTCGAGGCGCGCGATCACCACGAAACGCTTCGCCATGCTGGCAATGTCGTTTGCACCGCCGCTGCCCGGCAGCCGGACCCGCGGCCGGTCGTAGGGCCCGATCACCGTGGAGTTGAGGTTGCCGTAGGGATCGATCTCGGCCGTGCCAAGGAAGCCGATGTCGACCTTCGCCTGCTGCAGCAGGCTGAGGGCATAGAACGTACCGGCGACCTTGGTGGAGCCGTGCACAAGTCGGTAGGGCTGGGGATCGATGATGCCGGACTCGAACACGAGGTTGACGCGCGGCGCGTGCGTCGCCTTGGCGAGATAGGCGGCCACCATGGGCAGGCCTGTCCCGATGAAGGCGGTGTCGCCGTCGCGAATCTCGCGTGAGGCGGCGACGGCCATGTATTCGTCGCGGCTGACATCAGTCATGACGGACCTCACGCAGGTAACCCAGCGCGGGGTCGACGCGCAGGCGGAGCAGCCGGGACATCGTCAGGGCGTCCAGATAGGCATAATGGTCGGGCAGGCCATGCACCCAGCGGTCGAGCCAGGCCGCCGTATCAGTCTCCGAGCGCGACGCTGTGTAGTAGTCGGCAAGGTGAGGGGCGTCATGGTCGTAGTAGCCGTAGACTCCCGTCGGATGGGCGCCGTAGGGCACATGGACCACCATGTCGACCATCAGCGCCGGCAGCAGCGTGAGTTCCGGTTGCCGGCGGATGACGTCGGTGTCCACGATCTCCTCGACGGTGACGATCACCTGTGCCGCAGCGCGCGCCTGCTCCTCGATCACTGACGTTGTCCCGAATAGCTGCACATTGCCGAGCCGGTCCGCGCGGGCGGCGTGAATGACGGCCACGTCGGGTTTGAGCGGAGAGACCGCGGTGACAACGCCGTTGCCGAAGGGCGAATCCAGGCGCTTCGCCTTGTGCGCCGCCGGCTCGAAACCAGAGACCGCGAGGATATCCGTCCCCGCCATCGCCCTCATGGGCATGAATGGCAGACCGAGCCCCGCCGCCATCAAGCGCGATACCATGCCGAAATGGCTGTGATCTTCGACCGCGATGGTGCCGGCCTCCACCGCCTTGGAGAAGCGCTGGCAGCGGCCGTAACCCTCGAACATGAAGTTCGAGAAATAGACCTTCTCGAGCATGCCCGCAGCGGCCATGAACTCTGCGACCCAGCATTCTGCGACGCTCATCAGCGTGAGCTGCGAGCGCCCTTGCCGGACGAGCTCGCGCGTGAAGGCGAGCGGCTGGTGGGAATGTGCGAAGCCGCCGGCGGTCAGCGATGCGCCGTTGGCGACGGATTGCGCGGCCTCGGCCAGCGAGGCGAGTTTCGACGGCGTTTGCGCCATGGTTGGGCCTTGTTCGTGAGGCGCTCAGGCCGCCTCGATCCATGTCTGGCGGGCGCCGGTGATCAGCGACACGATATCGTCGCCGTTGACCGAGGCGGTCGGTACATCGCCGACCTTGGTCCCGTGCCGTAGAACCACCACGCGATGGCTCATCTCCATCACCAGCGGCATGTTGTGGCTGATCAGCACGATCGAGATGCCCTGTTCCTGCAGCTTCCGCACGGCGTCCATGGCGCGCTTGGTCTCCTGCACGCCGAGAGCGGCAGTCGGCTCGTCGAGCAGCACGAGCGAGGATTTCCACAGTTTGGTGCGGGCAAGCGCAACGGCTTGGCGCTGGCCCCCGCTGAGGCCGGAAACGTTGGCGTCAGCTCGCGGCACGTTGACAGAAAGGCCCTTCAGCGCATCGTCGGCGGCCGCGCGCATGCTGCGCTTGTCCAGGAAACGCAGCGGGGCGATCCCCCAGGTTCTTTCCCGGCCCAGGAATATGTTGTCGGCGACGCTCAAATTGTCGCAGAGGCCGAGGTCCTGGTACACGGTTTCGATTCCCAGATTCCTCGCCACCTCGGTGGAGGAGATCGCGATGGGGCGGCCGTCGAACAGGATCTCTCCTCCGGTCGGCTGAATGGCGCCGGACAGGATCTTGACGAAAGTGCTCTTGCCCGCGCCATTGTCGCCGACGAGCGCGACGGTCTCGCCTTTGCGGATGCGGAAGTCGACTCCCCGCAGGGCATGCACCGGGCCGTAGGATTTCCTGACGCCACGCGCTTCAAGAAGGGCCGCGCCGCTGGTGCCGGGTGTCATTCGCATCCTCCATCTGGACCTGAACGTGTCGACTTGAAAAAGCCACGAAACGATTTCCGAAAACGTTTCTTGGTTTTGCAAGCTACACGTGCTATGACGCTGTGGTCAACTGTGGACTTAATCTGCTTGCGATGCGCGTTCTCTCAGGGTCTGAATCTGGACGAAGCCCGGCCGGCCGCTATTGGTGCCGAACGGTGCATGGGTGTCGGAGAGCCTGAGACATGAAAGACAAGAAGCGCATAACGATCAAGGATGTCGCCAACGAGTGCGGTATCGCCCTCTCGACCGTCTCCAACGCGCTGGTTGGCAAGCAGCATGTGAGCGAGGAGACCCGGCGGCTGGTGAAGGAGACCGCCGAGCGTCTCGGCTACCGTGCGTCCGCCGTGGCCCGGGCGTTGCGGATGCAGCGCAGCTTCACCATCGGCGTCTTGATTGCCGACGTCGCCAACCCGGCCTTTCCGGATTTCGTCCGTGGCGTGGAGGACGTGGCGATCCGCGAAAAGTGCAGCCTGCTTCTCTGCAACACGGATGGCGATGAGGAGAAGCAGATCTGGCATATGCGTGCGCTGCTCGACAGCCAGGTCGACGGCATGGTGCTGATCTCCCAATACACGGATACGCCGCGCGTTCGCGAGTTGCTCGACTCGGGGACGCCTTTTGTGCTGGTGCAACGGCGCAGTCCGCGCCACGAGGATGACTATGTCGGTTCCGACAATGTCGGCGGAATCACCCAGGCCGTAGATCATCTCGCCAGTCTCGGCCATACCCGCATCGGCTTCGTGCGTGGTCCGATGGACTCCTCGACCGCCGCCGAACGGCTCGAGGCCTACAAGGCCGCGATCCGCCGCCTGAAGCTCGACCGGGACGCCGAACTCATCTTCAACGGCGACTACAACCTGCCGACCGGCTATGACGCCGGCCTGCGCTTGTTGTCTCTGCCCAATCGCCCCACCGCGATCATGGCCAGCAACGATCTGAACGCCATGGGCGTGATCGAGGCGGCCATGGAGCTCGGCATCAAGGTGCCGGCCGACCTTTCGGTTGTCGGTCTCGACGACATCCGGCTCGCTTCCTTCCGTCGCATCGACCTGACCACCATCCACCTGCAGAAGCGCATCATGGGCGCGGCTGCGGCCGAGATGCTGATGAAGCGGATCCGCAACCAGCGTCCGTCGCCGGCACGCGAGCAGATTTTCCCGACGGGACTCGTTGTCCGCGGGTCCACCGCGCGCGCCCCCCAGGCGGCGGGCAGAAAGCGCAAGAAAGAAGCCGTATAATTCCAGTCAAGGAGAGGAAATGGCCGGTTCGCTTGAGGGGATCAAGGTCCTCGATTTGTCGCGCTTCATTGCGGGACCCGTTTGCGGAATGCTGCTGGGCGACATGGGCGCCGACGTCGTCAAGGTCGAGCGGGCCGGAAAGGGTGAGGATGCCCGGGCGATCGCGCCAAAGATCGGAGGCGAGAGCCTCTATGTCATGATGTTCAATCGCAACAAGCGCAGCCTTGCGCTCGACTATCGCAACGCCGAGGGCCAGCAGCTCCTGCGCGACCTCGCCGCCAAGGCGGACATCCTGATCGAGAATTTCCGGCCGGGCACCCT
The DNA here is from genome assembly GCF_055413685.1 of Bradyrhizobium sp. LeoA1Lang. NCBI lineage: Bacteria > Pseudomonadati > Pseudomonadota > Alphaproteobacteria > Hyphomicrobiales > Nitrobacteraceae > Bradyrhizobium > Bradyrhizobium sp. LeoA1Lang. Next base: position 20,398 of record NZ_JBVAPG010000021.1, read on the forward strand.
GGAGAAGATGGGATGCAGCTACGAGGAGCTTTCCGCCATCAATCCGCGTCTGATCATGGTGCGCATCTCGGGCTTCGGGCAGACCGGACCGCACGCGCAGCGCCCCTGCTTCGATGTCATCGCGCAGGCCATGAGCGGCCTGATGGAGATCACCGGCGAGGCCGGCGGCAAGCCGGTCCCTTCCGGCGCTTTCGTCGTCGACCAGGTGACCGGCCTCTACGCAACCGTCGGTGCGCTCGGAGCCTTGCAGGCGCGCGAGCGGACAGGCAGGGGGCAGGTGGTTGACGCAGCGCTATTGGACAGCGCGGTGACGCTGCTGCTGACCGCCATTCCCGAATACGCGCTGTTCGGAACGGAGGCCACGCGCAAGGGCGCGCGCGACCGCTATTCGGCGCCGGCCAACAACTATCGTTGCAAGGACGAGCGCTGGATTCACTTCAATGCCGGCAATGACGCGCTGTTTCCCCGCTTGTGCAAGGCCGCCGGTCTCGAGCACCTGCTCTCGGATGATCGGTTTGCCATGCACGCCGGACGTATGGCCAACGCTGACGCGATCGAAACCATCATCGCCGGCTGGATCGCCCAGCACCACTCCGACGACGTGGTCGAGACGCTGGCGCGTGCCGAGGTGCCCTGCGGGAAGGTCGCCACCATTGCCGAAGTGGTCACAAACCCGCAGCTCAAGCATCGCGAGCAGATCGTCGATATTGCGTATCCCGACGGCAATGTGCCGATGCACGGGGTCACCGTGAAGCTCTCGGAGACCGCAAACAGCATCCGCCGGCGGGCGCCGTCGATCGGAGAGCACACCAGCGAGGTGGTGGCGGACTGGCTCGGCTGAAGCGGGCGCTTAGACCCGCATCAGCACGCCGCGCGGGTCGATCACCTCGCGCAGCAGGCGCAACTCTTCTAGCGAGGGTTGCTCAGTGACCGCGATGTTTTCGGGGATGGTCGGCGCGAAGCCCATGCGCGAGCGCACGTCGTCGGGCGTTACGCCCGGATGCAGCGAACGCAGGCGCATGGCGCCGTCGGACCCGAAGTCGAAGACGGCCTTGTCGGTGACCACGAGCGCCGGGCCGGGCCCTGGCAGGCCAAATTCCCGACGCGGAGTGCCGCGAACCTGGTGGCCGACGCTGGTCACGAAATCGACCTGCTCCACGAACGTACGCTTGTCGAGGTCCACCACGATGATGGGACGGCGCACAAAGGCCAGATGCTCGGGCTGGGCGAGGCAGCCGACCAGCCGTACGTCCGGCTTTGCATAATCGCCGATCGCGGTGATGTTGAGATTGCCGTGGCGATCGACCTGCGCCGCGGACTCGAAAGAGACGTCGAAGCGGCCGCGGCCAAGCATGTCGCACTTGAAACCCGTGTCGGCCGGGCAGGCAGCGGCATGCCAGCGCGTCAGGCTGTCCTGGCGGAGATTGTCGGGCATGCTGGAAAGGTCCGGATCCAGGAGGTTGCCCCAGTAGACCGTGGCGCCGGGCGCGTGGCGCAGTTGCGCGAGGCGGCACGCGGTGAGCGGGATGCCGACGGCGAGCGTGAAGGCGCGTCCGTTGGTGCCGACGCCGACAAAGATCAGGTCGTCATCCCGGATTTCGCGCGCAATGATACAGGCTGCGAGTTCGTTGACGGTGAAGCCGGTGACGGCGCCGGAGACGGTAAGTGTGTTCATGCGTCAGCCCTGCTGAACGGAGAGGGACGGGAGGCGGGCGGAAGCGCCGCTGGCGTGAAGGTACTCGTCGTGAGCCCGCGGCGTGCGGACGAAGCGGTCGAGATAGGTCGCCATGCCTTCGGGAGTCTTGGCGTGCTCGAGGTAAAGCCGCAGGTGCTCTTCGTCTTCGTCGTAGATGGAGTCGCAGGCGGCCGGATGCGCGCCTTGCGGGACTTCGACGATGGCCTCGACCCACTGGCCGGGAATATAGGTGAGGGTCGGCTGCGTCTTGACCTGCTCGTGCGGAATGATCTTCTCGACGGTGACGATGAGCCGCTTGGCACCGCTCGCCATGAGCTGGTCGATGTCGTCGCTGTCGCGCACCACGGGCCACTGCACGTTGCCATAGCAGTCGCCGGCGTAACCGTGAATGATGGTGAAATCGGCGTCGGCTGCGGCGACCGCATGAAGCTTGTCCCCGCTGAAGGGGCAGGTCATGGGCCGGATTTGCTCCGGATTGCGCGCCGCCATGTCGGAGCCGAGCAGCGAGCGAACGGGCATGAAGGCAAGCCCCGCTGCGGCCGCGCGGAAGCGTGCCACGATCGCACATTCGGAGAAGTCGCGCGCCGTGATGGCGCCGCTCTGGACGCCGCGCCTGAAATTGGGGGCGAGGCCGTGGCTGAACATCCCCGCATAGATGCCTTCCCAGCGCCGGATCGCGCCGGCGCCCGCCAGCATGTCCGTCGCGGTGGTGGTCGCCCACGTGATCAAGGTGAGGTCCTTGACCCCGCGGCGGATCAACTCGCGGACGGCTGCATTGGGCTGGCGCCGCAGCAGACTCCCGCCGATCGCGAGCGTCACGCCGGACGGGATCGGGGCCAGCGCGGCCTCGAGTGAAACGAGCTTGTTCTTCATGGCGGCTCCCGGCACCGTGAGGCGGACCCCACGAAATTTCAGAACGTATTGGCTGCCAGATTGCATTTTCAGCTTGCGCGGCCGATACAAAAACGTTTTTATATCGATCATACGCCGCGCGACAAGTCTTAAAAGCTGTGGAGACGCGGGTGAGATGGAGGAAATACTTGGCGTCGGTCCCGGCTTTTCTTGATGTTCGCGGTATCTCGAAGTCGTTTCCCGGTGTGGTGGCGCTTGATCAGGTGTCATTGCTGGTCGATCGCGGCGAAATACACGCACTTATTGGAGAAAACGGCGCCGGAAAATCCACTCTGATGAAGGTCCTGGACGGAATCTACACGCCGAATGACGGCGAAATCTTGCTGGATGGCCGTCCGGTTCGGATTCCGGATCCCTTCGTGGCGCTCGAGCTTGGGATCAGCATGGTGCACCAGGAGCCCAAACTCTGCAGTCCTTTGTCCATTTCGGAAAACGTTTTTATGGGGCGCCTGCCCCTGGCGGCCTGGGGACGGGTGGATTGGGCCGAAGCCGATCGCAGGACCGCCGAATTGCTGGAGCGCGTCGGCCTCGATCTCGATCCGCGCACTCCGGTCGAGGCATTGTCGATTGCTCAGCGGCAGCTCATCCAACTCGCCAAGGCGCTCGCATTCAAGGCGCGTCTGATCATTCTCGATGAGCCGACTGCGAGTCTGACTCCGGTGGAGGTCGACCGCCTGTTCACGATCGTGCGGGGGCTCCAGGCCGATGGCGTCAGCTTCCTTTATATTTCGCATCATCTGGACGAGATTTTCCGGATCGCTTCGCGCGTCACCGTCCTCAAGGACGGTCGCAAGGTGACGACCCTCGACGTGGCGTCGACCAGCAAGGATGCGCTGATCGGCCTCATGGTCGGGCGTGACCTTGGCGAGCGCTTTCCCGCCAAGGGGAGGGCGCCAGGCAAGCCGGTGCTGGAGGCGCGGGAGATTTCAGGCCACGGCTTCAGGGACGCAAGCCTGACATTGCGCGCTGGCGAGATACTCGGCCTCTCCGGCCTAGTCGGCGCAGGCCGAACGGAGCTGGCGCGCGCGCTGTTCGGTGCAACCGCGATCTCGGCGGGACGCATCCTGATCGACGGAGGACCGGTCGTCCTGCGCAGCCCGGCCGACGCCATCAGAAAGGGTGTGTCCTACATCGCCGAGGATCGCCGCGATGGTCTCTTCATGCCGCTTTCGGTTCGTGAGAACATCGCATTCGCGGCTCCGGAGAAGCACAGCCGTTTCGGCGTGCTCAACAGCCGCAAGCAGGCCGAGCAGGCCCGTGCGTTTATCGGCCGCCTCAACGTGCGCACTCCCCATGCCGAGCAGCCGGTCGCCGTGCTGAGCGGCGGCAACCAGCAGAAATGCATCCTCGCGCGATGGCTCCTCAAGGGCGTGCGCGTGCTTATCCTTGACGAGCCCACCCGCGGTATCGACGTGGGCGCCAAGCGCGAGATCTACGCGCTCGTCGATCAACTCGCCCGGGAGGGGATTGCGGTCCTGCTCATCTCCTCCGAACTGCCCGAGATCCTGGGCATGGCCGATCGCGTGCTCGTCATGAGCGACGGGCGGATCACCGGCGAAGTCGAGGGCGACCGTGCGACGGAAGAAAGCCTGCTCGCTCTCGCCCTCCCTGTCGAATCCATCAAGCAAGAGCTTCACGCATGACCGACACCGCCATCACGGAGGGCGCGGCCTCTCCCAAAACCGCTAACTCCGGTTACAATCGGGCCCTGGGCTTGTTGGTGCGCTACAGCAACGTGCTCGCGCTCGTACTGCTGCTCGTTGTGGCAAGCCTGCTGTCGCCGTACTTCCTGTCCTCTCGCAACATCCTGAACGTGTTGCGCGGGGCGACCATGATCGGCCTCGTCAGCATCGGGATGACCTACGTCATCCTCAATCGGGGCATCGACCTCTCGGCCGGCTCCATCGTCGGCATTTCGGCCGCCTTGACGGCCGGCTTCGCGCACTACGGGGTGGGCGCCGCGGTGCTGGTCGGGGTCGCGGCGGGCGTCGCGGTCGGCATCGTCAACGGGCTACTGATCACGCGCCTGCGCCTGCAGCCCTTCATCGCGACGTTGAGCACGATGATCTTCGTGCGCGGCCTCGTCTACATCTATACGGAAGGCAGCAACGTCATCGTGCGAGATGCGTCGGCGGCCTTCACCTTTTTGGGCTCGGGCTTCATCGGGCCTGTTCCGGCACCGGTGGTGCTGTTCGCGATCGTATGGCTGATCGCGGCTCTGACGTTGCACTACACCGTGTTCGGCCGCGCCGTCTATGCCGTCGGTGCCAATGAGGAGGCGGCTCGCCTCTCGGGCATCGCGGTCGAGCGCAACAAGGTGCTCGTCTACACCGTGAGCGGGCTGCTGGCGGGTCTTGCCGGCGTCGTCCTGGCGAGCCGCCTCACTGTCGGGGAGCCCAATGCCGGCACGCTCTATGAGCTCGATGCCATCGCAGCCACGCTGATCGGCGGCACCACCTTCGATGGCGGCGTCGGCGGTGTCGGCGGCACCGTGCTCGGCGTGCTGATCATGGCGTTCCTGTCGAACGTCCTCAACCTGCTCAACGTGTCACCTTATTCTCAGATGCTGCTCAAGGGCGTGATCATCGTTCTGGCGGTCGTCATGAGCGAATGGAGAAAGCGGCGCTGAAGCCCGCAATTGGAGGAGAAATCATGACCCACGACGGAACGCGGCGGACGAACCGCCGTGATATCCTCAAGCTCGGCGCCGGCGCTGCGGCGTTTGCGTCCGCGGCCATCTGGGGACAGGACTCGTTTGCCCAGGCCGTACAGGGAAAGACCGTCGGCTTCACGATGTCCTTCTCCAACACCGAGTGGATCAAGCAACAACAGGCGGGCATCGAGGAGACCGCCAAGAAGTACGGTCTCAAGGCCGTCGTCTATGATGCCAACGACCAGCCGGCCAAGCAGGTCCGCGATATCGAGGACCTGCTGGTCCGCAACGTGGACATCATCATCATCTCGACCTACTACGCCGAGGCAATCACGCCCGCGGTCAAGCAGATCAACGAAGTCAAGGTTCCGATCGTGGTGCTCAGCTCGCCGCTGGCCGGCGGCGCCGATTTTGCGTGTCACCTCGCGACCGACACGCTGGCGACCTCGCGTTCGGCGGGCGAGTATTACGTCAAGAAGCTCGGCGGCAAAGGCCTGGTTGCGCAGATCGAAGGCAAGCCTGGATCGGTGATCAACCAGCAACGCGGCAAAGGCTGGCGTGAGGTCATCGAGAAGCATCCCGACATCAAGGTCATTGGCCACATCGTCGCCAACTACGACCGCACGCAGGCCATCAAGGGCATGGAGGATCTGCTCCAGGCCAACAAGCAGATCGATGCGGTCTACTGCCATAATGACGACATGGCGCTCGGCGCCGTGCGCGCCGCCAAGGAGGCGGGGCGCAAGGACCAGATGTGGTTCACCGGCTACGACGGTCTCACCGTCGAGGCACTGGAAGGCATCTACAAGGGCGATCTCGATGGCCTGTGGGAGTATCTTCCGTTCGGCTCGGAGGGCATCGAGGCCGCAGTGCAGATCCTGCGCGGCAAGCCGATCAAGAAGACGATCGCCTTCGATTCGCCTCTGATCACCAAGTCGAATGTGACCGAGTGGTATGACCCGGAGAGCCGCAAGCGGAAGGTCCTGCCTTCACGCCTGACCTTCTGATGCTCCCGACTCCGGCCAGGCGCGAGCGGCCGGGGTCCGTTGTTTCTTACATTCGGCCGAAGCCGCAGCCGGCCACCGCTCGCGCACCTCTCGAAAAGCGATTCCAGGACGAGACCATGACCCAATCGACCGCCACCGCACCGAACCCCTGGCGCGACCTGACCGACCCTCGCCGGGCCGCGACCGCAGATGACCTCGAGGCCGGCCTGAAGGAGCCAGTGTTCGAGAACCTGCGGATACCGGAGGAACTGGGGCCGGTGACGATCACCGTCGACGATCACAAGATCAAGCGCTTCGCTTTCACTCAGGACGACTACGGCGACTGGTATCTGCGGGGCGAGAGCCCGTTCGACGGTGCGCGCATCGGCCATCCGGCGCTGCTGGGCAACGATCTCGTTCAGCTCTTCACCACGCGCTATCGCGCCAGCAAGACGGTGGGTTTCCACACCGAGGAGCAGATCTGGTTCGACAGCCCGGTGAAGCTGGGCGAACGCGTGACGCTCTCCGGCCAATATGTCGAGGCCTATGAGCGGCGCGGCCAAGGCTATGTGGTCATGGAAGCCCAGGCAACCGGCGAGGATGGGCGCAGCATCGTCCGCCACCGCGGCGTCGAAATCCTGCGCACGGTGCCGGGTCTCATCGCCGGCCGCGGCAGCAGTAGGACGACCGAACGCAGCGTGACGGGAGAAGTTGCGGACTGTGCGCGGCGGATCGAGAAGGCCGGTAGCGATGTGGCTGTAGGTGACGTGTTGACGCCGTTGAACAAGGTCTTCACGGCCGAGCAGACGGCGGTCTTCTCGCGCATCGGCGAATACGTGCGCAACACGCACAACGATTTGCAGATTGCCAAGAAAGGCAAGTTGCCGACCCTGATCGTGCAGGGCCAGCAGGAATATGGCGCCGCCGCGGAGCTGATGGCACGGGTGTTCGGCGCAGCCTGGTTCACCAAGGGCTGGCTGAAGATGAAATTCATCAACACGCTGCAGGTCTTCGATCCCGTGTCGTTCTCCGGCGTGGTGACGGCTGTGGGCACGCTGGCCGATGGCGCGCGTGTCGTCGAGCTCGAGGTCTGGGCCCGCCGCATGTCGGATGCCAAGCTCACGGCGGTCGGCTGGGCCTCGTGCAGGCTGCCGGCCTGATGGTTTTTCGGTTCGAGCAGCGCTGCCTCAGGTGGCCACGCCTCGGATGCGGTAGCCGAGCCGAATGGAGAGCGCATCGGCGTGCCGGACGACGAGCGGCGCAATGTTCTGGCCGGTTACCGCCGGAAGGTAATCATGGCTCATAAGGCTTTGCGGGCCGAGCAATCACGGCCAGTAACATGCGCGCACCAAACGAAGCGATCCGCACCTCTTAGCGAACAGGAGTAATCACTGCAGCACGCTGAGATCAGCCAGGAGCTGGGCTATACATCGCGACAGCGCTTCAAACACTGGCATTTGTGGAAAGTGCTGCAGCGTGGGATTGAACCCATCTGGCATAGACGACTGACGAACGCCAAACCCGCAACAAATAAATGGAAAAAATTCGATTGTCGTCCGGGCGCTGACCATTATTGTTCAACCAAAGGATGTGGTGCCGTTCCGGCGTCTCGGCATCCTTGAAAGCGCTAAGCGTCATGGTGGCCGCTGACTTCGATCAGATCAGGCCTTTGCCAGGTGGTGTGGTGGGAAGGCCAGCGCGAGTTGCGCGTTACGCAACTCATTGGATGAGACGGGGACAGTGATGTCGAAGCAAGGCTCCATCGCTATGTCCAGGCGTATCGGCCAGGACAGAACGCGGCAGGGCGAGCAGGGGTTCACTCTTGTCGAAATGCTGGTCGTCATCGCCATTATCGGCTTGATCATGGGACTGGTTGGCCCGCGCGTGCTCAGCTATCTGAGCGAGTCGAAGGTCAAAGCGGCGAAGATCCAGATGCAGAGCTTCGCAAGCGCGCTCGACCTCTTCAATCTCGATACCGGCCGTTACCCATCGACCGCGGAGGGCCTCACAGCCCTCGTGCAGCGGACTCCGGGCGTCGCCAGTTGGAATGGTCCTTACCTCAAGAGCGGTGTCGTTCCAAATGACCCGTGGAGCCATCCCTATGTCTATCGTGCGCCTGGCGAGCGCAACGCATACGATATCATCTCCTACGGTTCGGACGGTCAGGAGGGCGGCAGCGGGCTCGCTGGAGACATCTCTTTGGACAAACTGGCAAGCGCCAGCAATGAATGAAGCAGCGTGGAGTCACGCTGACCAAGATGACTTGCGTCGTCGCGCTGGTCACACGGCCGGCCTTGATGGAGGAGCCAGCAACGCTCGCGGGCAGCCCCCGGCAATCATCTCCAACCAGCCTCCTACCTCTTTTGCCAAGGCATCGAGTTCCGGCCGGGCTTGCCGGCGCCCTCGGTCGAGCGCTGATCGGTCTGCTGCGGCCTTGTCGTTCTCTCGTCCGACGGAATGTCGAACCCGGCAACCCACCGATCGTCTGCCGATGTCGGCGGAGTGCGACGTCCCGGTCGATCGGTCATGATCGTGCCCATGCCGCGCAGGTCGTCGGGCGTCAGCCACGCGATGTCGTGGGCGTGCGTCGTCACCATCTGCCGGGTGATGCGTGGCGGCACGCCAAACCCGCTCGCGATGCGGGCCATAGCCATGGTCGCCTCTTCGGTCTGCGCGGTTTCGTGGCCGAACTTGTCGGACACGCCGTGGACGCCGATCGCGGCGTCGTAGCTCGCGAATTTCTCTATTCCTGCCGCGAACACGATGAAACAGGCCGAGGCGCAACGCGACCCGGCCGCGACAATCGTCGGCAGCTTCGCCCTGCGGATCAAATTTGCGAGCTGGACCGCCTCGGAGAGGCTGCCGCCCGGTGAATCGAGCCGCACGGCAGAGATCAGGCGGTTGCTGTCGTTGGCGGTCTTGATCAGCGCTTCGGCAGCCTCCGTGTCGCCCCCCGCCACGTCGCCGCTAAGGGCGATGATGGTGACGTCATCCTTCAGCGTCACGCTGTTCAGCTCGGCGGCGGTCGCGGCCGTGCTGACGACGGCCGCTCCCAGGAGCCCCAGCATGGATGACAGCATCGCCATCACGGCTTCAGCTTTCGTCTCACTTGCGCGCGATCGGCGTCGGCGCCGCAGCGGGCGCGTCGAAGGTCGTCGGTGCGCGCCGCATGGTATCGAGGCGCTCGCGGAACTCCTCGGCGACCACCTGGGCGTCGTGGCTGTTGCGTACGACCTTGGTGGTGACGAATACGATGATCTCCGAGCGATTCCTCATGTCGCTCTTCTGGCTGAGCAGGTCGCCGAGATATTTGATCTGGTTGAGGCCGGGCAGTCCGGACACCGTGCGCTCGTCGTCTTCCTTGATCAGGCCGCCAAGCAGCACGGTCTGGCCGCTGCTGGTGCCGACGGTCGAGCGGATGCGCCGCTGCGAGATGGTCGGCGTCAGGTTCTGGGCGCTGAAGCCGCCCGGATTGACGACGTTGGAGACTTCCTGCTCGATCTCAAGCTCGATCGATCCGTTCGGATGCACATGCGGCAGCACTTTCAGGATAATGCCGGTGTTCTGCCGGCTGATGCTGCTCACCACGTTCAGTCCGGTGACGGTGCTGCCGGTCGAGATCGGCACCTGGTCGCCGACCTCGAGGATCGCCGGCTCGTTGTCGGCGACCACCAGCGATGGCGCCGACAGCACCTTGATGGTGGTCAGGGTGGAGAGCGCGTTCAGGACCAGCTTGGGATTGGATTCGGCGCCGAGCAGCAGGTTGAAGCCGGGCAGCACGCGCGCGAGCAGGGCCGACTGCGTCGCCGATTGCGCAGCGCTGAACAGGCCGACCGATCCTCTGTCCTGGCCGAGGTTTGCGTTGCCGCTGGTCAGATAGGCCTGCACGCCATACTGCAACTGGTCTGTCAGCGTCACCTCGGCGACCATGGCATCGACAGCGACCTGCAGCCGCGGCCGGTCGAGCGACTCCAGCGCCCGCTCGATCACGAGATAATCTTCCTGGTTGGAATAGACCATGATCGCGTTGGTCGACCTATCGGCGGTGATCCGGACATTCTGAAACACCCCGCGCGGCATCGCGCCCGATCCCGTTCCACCGAGCCCCGCCGCATCCTGGTCGTCGTCCTTGCGATCTGAGAAGCCGGCTTGCGTCGCGCCGCTGCGGTTGGCGTTGTTCGAGTTGTCGGTGCCGCCCTGCGTGGTCGTGCCTTGATTGTTGTTGCTGAGCGTGCCGGTGCCGAGCGAATCGAGCCGCGATGTCGTTCCGCTCTGTCCGGGCGCGGTCGTGCTGGTCTGGCTGTCAAGACCGGCTGACTGCGAGGAGCGTCCGACGAACATCTCGTTGAGGATGCGGGCGATGCTGCGCGCGTTGCCGTAGCGCAGGCTGTAGACTCGCACCGTGGTGCCGGTGGGATCGGAGCGATCGAGCCGCCGCACCCACTGGGTCGCGCGCTCGAGCACCTTGCTGTTGCGGCTTACCGCCAGCACCGCGTTCATGCGCGACACCGGCTGGAACTTGATCACACCCTGACCATTGCCGCCTTCGGCGGTGTCGAACACCTTTTCAAGCTCGCGGATCATGGTTTCGGGCGCGGTCGATTTCAGCGGGTACAGCCCGACCGATTGATTGCGCAGCCACTCCACGTCGAGGGTTCCGATGACGCCGAGCGCGGCCTGGCGCTCGGAGGCGGTGCCCTGGACCAGGAGAAGGTTGCGCGTCTGATCGGCGCGCACGGCGCCCGGCCGCGACAGGAAATTTTCCGCCGTCTTGGCGATCGCCGCCGCCGAGATGTAGCGCAGCGGCACGATCGAGACGCCATAGCCCGGCTGTCCAGCACCGAAGGTGGAGGGGCCCGCGCCGGAGGCTTCCGGCAGCGGAACGATCCTGATCAGCTTGTCTTCGCGCAGTACCGCGACGTTCGACATCCGCAGCACGCTTTCGAAGATGGGCAACACGTCCTTGCGCGGGATCCGTTGTGCTGAGGCCAGAGTGATCACGCCTTGCACGCGTGGATCGATCACGTAGTTCAGTCCGAGGCTGTCGCCGAGCACCGATTTCACGGCCGTCGGGATATCCGCGCTGTCGAAGTTCATTTCGACGCCGCCGCCTTCGGTTGCGAGATCACCGTCGGTGGCCGAGGCGACACGCGCCGCCCCATTCACTTCGCGAGAAGACGGCGCCGGTGTGAGATCCTGCTCGGCGCCGGGAAACACCATCGGCTGCATCGAACGGCTGGGCGCGCTGCCGCCCGACGACGGTCCGCCGACCGGACCGGTCCAGCGCGCGCGCAGATCCGCATCGCGGATCGGATCGGTCACCGGATCGCGACCCGGCAGATCGGTGCTCTTGTCGATCATGCAGCCGCCCAGAAGGCCGCCGATTGCAAGCCATACGCCGGCCATGGCGCCAAGTGACGTCGCGCGCGACAGGCGGGACCGTTCGATCAACTGCACGATGGCTCTCCCTTGTGCTCTCCTGCGAGACGCGCGGACTGCGCCCGCCGCGCTCGTGTCAATGCGCATCGCTGGCCGCCTTCCACGGACGATCGGCGGGTGCGACGCTGCCGCCTGCGAGCTCCTCAACCTCGTTGAGCAGCGCTCCGGCGCGGTCGATCAGCGGGCGGGCCGCGGCCGGGTTGACCGGGCGGCGCGCGAACGCCGCGCCGTCGAGCACGGCCTTCATCTCGCCCGCCAGCGCATCGCGGGTGGCGGTGACGGCCCCGATCGCACGGAGATAGCGCTGATAGCTTGTATCGCTGCCCTTGATCGCTTGGGTTGCGAGCGCAAGGCTGTTGCGGCCGAGTTGTCCGAGCGGATCGTTGAGGGTCTTGTAGGCGCGGGCGAGCGCTGCATATGTCTCGCGGCCGCCTGCGGGCCCCAGTGGCAGCGCATTCGCTTCAAGCAGGTCCACCAGCACGACGCCGTCGTGGACGTAGCTGTCGGCAAGGCCGAGCAGGGCAAGCATCGTGGGCCGCAGGTCGGCGTGATGGGAGAGGATGTCAGCCGTCTGCCCGAGATGGGCGACGCCCGGACCGGCTATGGCGAACCAGCTCGTGCCTGCGATCTGCGCCATGTCGCCGCCGACCCACGCCACGTCCGGATCAATCGCGACGCAGGCGGGCGGGGTGGCGCAATCGGCGCGGCTCGCTGCGGTCCGGTTGTTGTAGTCGGGATCGCCGAACATGATGAGGTGCGGCGTGCGCGCCGGGCTTGCCGTGACCATGTGCATCAGTTGCATCTGCGCGCGGTCGGCGAGCATCGCCGCGAGCCGGTCGGTCTTGCCGGTGACGGGGTTGAGCGCGGTGAGCTTGCTTGCGTCCTGCGCCAGCGTGCGCGTCAGCGGGTCGGCAGCAAGCGGGTTGTCGTGGATGTAGAAGGCCGGCGCGTTGCCGGCACGCAGGTCGAACGCTGTGACGTTGCGACGCTGAGTGAAGAGCAACCGGTCGATGAACGCATTGATCGCGCCGGTCGCTTCATAGCTGCAGGGCAGGGCGACGCCGTCGCACTCCGGCGGGCTCGGCGGTCCGCCGACAAAACGGTCGTTGCCGCTCGGCACCACGATGAACAGCGTGTTGCCCGCCGTGATGCCGCCGGCCGCCAGCCGGTCGATGAACGCCTTGAACGCGGCATCGAAGGCGGCGAGCCTTGCGACGTAGTCGCGCTCGCCGGGACCGAAGCTGCGCCGGCGCGCGGCGATCGCGGCCGGCTTGTGTGCATCGCCGATCGCGACATAGACCACCGGCACGCCGGCCTCCAGCATCGCCGCGGCGTAGCCAAGAGACTGCGCCGCCGTTGTCTCTGACGCGCCGGGAAAGCCTGGATGGCCGGCGTCGTCGGCAATCACGTCACCCTGGATGTCCGTGACCGCGCTATTCGGCGAGATCAGGGGCTGCACATGGCGGTGGCCGAACAGCGCGCTGAAACCTGAATAGCCGCCGGGCTCGTCGGGCAGAAGATCGGGCCGTGCGTGGGCGTTGCTGCATAGCGTGCTGCCGCGCGCGCAATGGATGGCGACGCCGACGAGCTCTGCGCGTGCCTTGGCGGGATCGCCGGCTGCGGCGCGCGCCTCCGACGCCCCGAGCACAGTCGCGACATCGGCGATGTCCTGCAGCGTCAGCCCCATGGTCGCGTACGCGCCGACGTCACAGCCCGCGCGGGTGAACGGCACCCATGGCGCCGGCACGGTCTTGCCGGTGTCGGCGAGCATCAGTGGCTTGCCGTCGCCGCCGCTCGCGGTCCAGTAACCGAATGCGCTGGCGAAGCCGACGCTGCCGTCGCTGCGGAACGTGCCGCTGCCGTCGCCGATCGGCACGCCCATGCGGTCGCCGTGCAGGCCGGTCAGAACGGTGAGGGTGTCGGTCGCCGTCTGCGCCAGCGGCGTGGTGTGATGGTTGCTGCCGATGGTGCCGTTGCTGGCGAGGAAGTCGCGCAGGTGCGGCATCTGCTCGAGATCGGACGGTACGTTGGGGTCGTCACGGCGCAGGTGCACGTTGTCGAGCTCAATCTGCACCACGCGCGTGATCGCGCCGCCGCGCGCCTGCAGCGTGCATGCAGCCCGCGCCTGCCCGAAGCCGAAGGCGCATTCCACGATGGAGCCCGAGGCCATGAGCATGGCGCCGAGTGCGAGCGGCGCAAGGCCGGCAGGAATGCGACTCGTACGCATGACGCCACGTCTCTACTGTCGATCTCTTCGGTATCGATGTCGTTGGTATCGATGTCTTCAAGTGTCGCTTGAAAGCTCGAGCGCCGGTAAGATGTCGTCCGCTCGTGCGCGCGAAGTGTGTTCGGCTTCGATGACGCGGTTGTAACAGCGGCGCTCACATCCCGCGCATGGCGAGAATGCCGCGTTGTGATTCGTGTTCACCGATTTGACGCAAACACTCTGCGCAGACACGACGCGTTCATCCATGACGTCTTGCAACGATCGATGATGTCTTGCAACGCGCCGCTGCGTGATGCACCTTGATTGTCGCACGCGCTGATGACGGTATGTCGAAGACGACGCGGGGATCGCACATGAACAGACGCATGGATGGTGGACGCAGAAGCGTCACGCGGCGAGTATCGATCGCACCGGCGTCGATCCTGCAAGTATCGATGGCGGTTGCGCTTTGCCTGTGCGCGTCGCTTGCCGGCGCGGCGGAGTCGCCTGCAGGCGGCGACGTTGCCGTCAGCAATCCGGTGGAGCTGCAGCCGTTGCCCGAGCTCGCTGCGACGCGCGACAAGCCGCTGTTCTCGCCGACGCGGCGGCCGCCGCCCAAGCCCGTCGTGCCGGTGGCGCGGCAGGAGCCGCCGCCACCACCTCCACCGCCGCCAAGTGTGGTGGTGCTCGGCATCGTCAGCGAGAACGGCGACGGCCGCGCCGCCATCCGCGCCGGCGGCAAGGGCGACAAGGTGACGCGCGTCCGCACTGGTGACGACGTCAGCGGCTGGAAGGTGGAGCGGATCGAGCCGCGCCGGCTGGTGCTGACCCAGGGCGAGCGCGCGGTCGATTTCGCGCTGTTCGGCGGTGGGGCAAAGAGCGTCAAGACCGCGGGCTCGGCCGTGGAGCAGCGCCTGCGCGAGATCCGCAAGCTTCGCGCCGCGCCAAGCAACTGAAATGACGCTGGTTTCGCATCGTCCGCGGCCGCCGGCCCGCGCGCCTGCCAGGGTTAAAATTTTTTTCCGGAATCGCTTCGCGTTAGCCTGTCTCAACCTGTCTTGAGAGTGAGGAGAGGCGTCACGGATTGTCACGTGCGTCCGCTTGGGTGCAGGCGGTCGCGCAGGCGACTATGCGTGCGCCGATCATCGACCTGTCGGCATCGCGCCAGGCTGGTTCCAGGCTGGCCGGTGCGTTGCGTCGTATTCGTTTCGCATCACCTGCTGCTTTGGAAGGCTCCGCATGCATTCGCTTCTCCGCCCCCGGTTGAATTCGCGCCGCGCTTTGCTTCTCGTCGGCGCAAGCACGGTCGCGATTGCGGTCAGTTCGGGAGCCCATGCCCGCCCGTTCGGCTCATGGGGCGCGAACACCGCAGCCACGCAAGCGGCGACCGCTGCGGCGCAGGCCGCGGCCCAGCAGGCGCAACAGGCAGCGCAGAACACGCAAGCGTCGATGGCGCGCGCGGCGCAGGCGATCCAGGCCTTGCGGGCGGCGCAGAGCGCGGCGCGCGGTCTCGCGGCGAGCGCGCCGACTTCGATCCCGAACGGTCTGAACATCGGCGGACTGGTGCCGAGCAGCGGCCTCGCCGCGCCCGGCGTCGCCAATCCAGTCACCAATTGGGTCGGCGCCAACACCCCGACGCAAACGACGAGCAACGGCCAGACCACGGTCAATATCGAGCAGACGCAGTCGCAGGCGGTGTTGAACTGGCAGTCGTTCAACGTCGGCAGGGACACCACGGTCAACTTCAACCAGCAGGGCAACGCGAGCTGGGCCGCGCTCAACCGGGTCGCGTCGAACGCCTCGCCGAGCCAGATCATGGGTACGATCAAGGCCGACGGCGCGGTCTACCTGATCAACCAGAACGGCATCATCTTCAGCGGCACCAGCCAGATCAACGTCCACACCCTGATCGCCTCGACGCTGGATCTGTCGTCGAAGCTCAGCGCCACCAACTACCAGGGCTTCCTGCAGAACGGGCTGTTCTCGCTGCTCAGCGACGTGCCGCAGGCGGCCGGTGTCACCGGCTCGGGGGCCGCGATCTTCAATCAAGGCAGCGGCACGGGCAAGGTCATCGTCCAGCCCGGTGCCATCATCGACACCAGCGCCAAGATCACCTCCACCGGCGACGGCGGCTATGTGGCGCTGCTCGCCGACGGCGGCGTCAGCAATGCCGGCCGCATCACCACCCAGAACGGCCAGATCATCCTCGCCTCGGACAGCTCCGTCTACCTGGTCACGCCGCCTTCGAACTACGTTGGAACCAGGACCGCGATGCAAGTGGTGGCCGGCGGTGGCGCCGTGACCAACGAGGCCGGCGGCCTGCTCGTCTCCAATGACGGCGCGGCGACGCTCTCGGGCGGCGCGATCAACCAACTCGGCGGCATCGTCGCCACCACCGCCACCACGCGCACCGGCTCGATCAGCCTGAGCACGGTCTGCCCGCAAGGCGGCTGCGCGAGTGGCGCGAGCGGCGACATCGTGCTCGGAGCATCAAGCCTGACCGCGATCCTGCCGGACGAGACCAGCGGCACGCTGCCGACCGCAACAGCGAATTCCTCAGTCACGGTCAACGGCAGCAACAGTGCGTCGCCGTATTTCCAGGCGGTACTGCAGCCGACGATCAATATCCAGGCGATAGGCAGTGTCGACGTGCAGGGCAGCGGCGCTGGCGGCGCCGGCGCGCTGATCAAGGCGCCGGGCGCTGCGCTGACGATCGGCGCCGGCATCGACGGCACGGTCCTGCTCGAGAAAGGCAGCACCATCGATCTCTCCGGCATCGCCGGCGTGACGCTGCCGATGTCGGTCAACCAGCTCAGCATCACGATCACCTCCGCCGAGGTGGCCGACAGTCCGCTCGCCAAGAGCCTCATCGGCAAAACCGTGCTGATCGATGCTCGGGTCGGCTCGCCCATCATCGACGTGGACGGCTATATCGGGCTGATCCCCCAGAGCATCCAGCAGATCCTCACCGCCGGCGGTAGCTTCACGACGTCGGGCCGCAACGTCGTGCAACAGCCGGGTGCGGTGATCGATGTCTCGGCCGGTTATGTGCAGTACACCGGCGGCGTCATCACCACCACCCGCCTGCTCGGCGCCAACGGGCGCATTTACGACATCGGCAGCGCCGATCCCAACGTCGCCTATCTCGGCCTCGCCAACGGCTTCACCGTCCTGCACAAGGTCAACGGCACCGTCGATCCGAGGCTGACCGAAATCTATTCCAATCCGTTCGGCGGCGGCAGCTACTCGCACTACGAGGCGGCCTACATCGCCGGCGCGGATGCCGGCTCCGTCACCGTGGCCGCCGTCAACCCGATCGTCAACAACATCATCGGCAATGCGGTCGCCGGCACCCGCCAGCGCGCGGGCTTGGACAAGATGCCGAGCGGTGCGTCGCTGAGCATCACCTTCGCAAAGCCGTCGACCGATGCCACCAGCTTCAACCCGAACAACGTGGTGCTGCAGTCGCAGGCGGATGCGGGAGCGGACCCGTATGGCCTGAGCGGCCTCAGCTTCACCAATGCGTCCACCTGGTCGCCGACGCTCGCCAACGGCGTGTTCTCGATTTTCACCGACGTGCTCTCCAATGCGTCGCTCGGCAGTGTGACGATCACGGGCGCGCACCAGCTCGACATGGCGACCAATGCCGTCCTGTCGGTGCGCCCCGGCGGCAGCATCACCCTCGACGGTGTTGGCACCATCGACGGCACGCTGAGCGCATCCGCCGGCAAGATCAGCCTCACCGGCTTCACCTATGCCGTCAACAATCCGCAATCGCCACCGACGCCGGCGCTGGTGATTGGCTCGAACGCGGTGCTCAACGTGCGCGGCCGCTGGGTCAACGACACCGGCCTGTTGTCGGATCAGCTCGAGGGCCAGGCTTTCATCAACGGCGGCAGCGTGAGCATCTCGACGCTCGCGGCCGGCAACGCGTCGGACAGCGGTGACGGCACCTTCGTCGACGTCACCCAGAGCATCGTGCTGGCGCCCGGCAGCATCATCGACGTGTCCGGAGGTGGCTATGTCGACACCACCGGCAAGCTCAGGACCGGGTCCGACGGCCTGCCGGTCGGAAAGGGCGGCAGCCTGGCGCTTCAGACATACACGTCGAAGAGTGGGGGCAACCGGTGGGTTCTTTTCAGCAATGACCCGCAGGCCCCGGCTAACGCGTATAACTTCCTTCCGACGGGGACTAATCATCCCGATCAAGCCAATGTGCTGTTTGGCGGCACCATCTATGCGGGAGGCTTCGACGGCGGCGGCACGCTGACCCTGCAGGTGCCGACCATTGTCATCGACGGCGCGGCGGCAGAGGCCACGTCCTATGTGTCGAGCGCGACAGCCGCCAGGGTCGGGTCGTCCGCCGCGGGCTTCGCCGTGTCGGATGCCCGTACCGGCCAGCTGGTTCTGTCACCCTCATTCTTCACCAGCGGCGGTTTCTCGCAGTATACCTTGAATGATGTTTATGGCGGAACCACAGTCACCGCCGGCACGCAGGTGGTGCTGCAGCAGCCGACGGTCGTGCCACCCACAGGCGGTGTCGTGCAGATCCCGACCGGCGTGCCGATGCGCGATTTTGCGTCCGCGGGGCTGCTGCCGGACGGCTTGCGTAAGCCGCTCAGCCTGACATTGAACGGGACCAGCGTTGTCATCGACAGCGGCGCCGCCATTGTGGCCGATCCGCGGGCCACCGTCAGCCTGGTCGGGGGGAATGCAATCGTCGTTGGACCCAACAACATCACGTCTGCGTTGGGCGACGTCACCGTCCTCGGCAGCATCGTTGCGCCCGGCGGCGCCATCAATGTGTTCGGCGAGGTCTCGATCGGCTCCAGCGCCGTGCTCGATGTCGGCGGCGTGTTCGTGCCCAATCCGCGGGTTGTCGCGTATTCCACCGGCGCGCTGCTCGATGGCGGCACCGTCACGCTCGGCGGCAACACCGTGGTGGTGCGGCCGGGCGCGCAGTTCAATCTGCAGGGCGCGGCCGTCGCCGCGGAGAGCAACCTGATCCAGCAGCCGCAGGGCGGGCTCGCGCCGCGTCTGGTCGGGCAGGCGGCCTGGAGCAATGGCGGCAAGCTGCAACTCGTGGGCTCCAGCCTCTATTTTGCCGGCAGCATCGATGCAGCCGGCGGCGCGCCGCTGGCGACGGGCGGCAGCCTGACCATCGGCGATGTCGCCATCCCCAGCGCGGTCGCGAGCCTCCTGCCGGTGGCGGTCCTCAACCTGCCCGACGCGATTGTCATCGAGCCGGCCGGCCGTGTCGCGGCGAACCTGCCCGCGCCCAGCGCATCGCCCACGGCTGGCGCTTTCATCGGCGCCGACACGCTCAGCAACAGCGGCTTCGATTCCGTGACCCTGAATGCCCGTGCCGCCGTCGCGTTCGCCGGTTCGGTCGATGTGACAATCCCCGGCGCGCTGACCCTGCGCGCGGACAACGGACATGTCGTGCTGTTGCCGGCGGGCACCGGGCTGCTGCCGTCGGGCATCGACTTCGCCAATCCGGCGACCTTTGCGCCGGCCTGCGGGACGGGGTGCACGATCCCCGGCATCGGCGGCACCACCGTGAACCTGAACGCCGGCTATGTCCGCGTTGTCGGAGACACCCCGAACCAGAGTGGTAGCTTCCGCAGCCCGACCCTTGCCGACGGCACACTGAATGTCTCGGCGCAATGGATCGATCTGCAGGGCGGGATCGCGCTCGACAACATCGCCACCGCCGGCTTCGCCAGCACGTCCGCCATCCGGCTGCTGCCGGATAGTTATGGCTTTGTCACCAGCAGCAACGGCTCCGGACGGCCGACCTCCGGCGGGGCGCTGGTCGCGCCGGGCAACCTCACGCTCAAGGCGGCCGAGATCTATCCGGTCAGCAACACCGACTTCGTCCTGATGTCGACCGGCAAGCTCGACAGCGCCAGCACCATCACCATCGCGCAGAACGGGACACCGACAGCGCCGCTCTCGGCCGGCGGCGGCATCCTGCTCAGCGCGCGGGTCATCGAGCAGGGCGGCACGCTCTGGGCGCCGCTCGGCAGCATCATCCTGGGCGTGCGAACGGGCAGCGATGTCCCGACCCAGTTCGCCAGTGCGCTTTCCGGCGTCGGCCTTGGCGGTCTCCTTGCCCCGAGCGCGTTCACTGCGACGAAGAGCGTGACGTTGGCCGCCGGCAGCCTGACCTCGGTCTCGGCGGCGGGTCTCGTCATTCCCGACGGCTACACCGTCGACGGCACCACCTGGTACCAGGGTTCTCCCACTGACAGCAATCGCACCAACAACGCGCCGCCCGTGCTGTCAGCGCCGCCGAGCAAATCCATCAGCCTGTTCGGCGACCGTGTGACCACCAGCGAAGGCGCCGTGCTGGACCTGAACGGCGGCGGCGACATCTATGCCACCGAATTCGTCGGCGGCACCGGCGGCACCCGCAATGTGCTGACGACCTACCAGCAGAACCTCGCGACCGGCGCCGTCACACCGCAATACGACGACGGGCGCCAGGTCTATGCCCTGGTCCCGACCTATCAGGCCGCGGTCGCGGCCTATGATCCCAACTTCGCCTATAAGCCTTATTATTCCGGCGCGAGCGCATCGAGCGGCGGGGCATTCCCCAACGCAATCGCGCCGGGTCAGTCGGTGACCATCGGGCCCGGCAGCAGCATCCCGGCCGGCACCTATACGCTGCTGCCCGGCATGTATGCGACGCTGCCCGGGGCCTACCGCGTGGTGCAGGTGGCTGGGAACGTCAACCCGAACACGCCGGTGAACTTCACCAGCCCCGACGGCTCGCAGTATGTCACCGGCAAGCTCGGCAATGCGCTCACCGGCACGCAATCGTCACAGACCGCCATGTTCCAGCTGCAGTCGCAGGCGGTGTGGTCGCAATACTCGCGCATCGACATCACTTCGGGCACCACCTTCTTCCGCAACCAGGCGCTCGCCGCGGGCAAGGCCCCGCCGCCATTGCCGATCGACGGCGGCGTACTGCTGCTCGGCGCGAACACCTCGCTTGACCTTGCCGGCACCAACCGCTTCGCGCCGGGGACCAGCGCTCTCGCGCCGGGCCTGGTCGGCGGCGGCGGCCAGGTCCAGATCGGCGGCGAGAATATTCTGGTCGCGGTACGCGAGGCCAATGGAGAGCTTCCGACCCGGAACGGCTATCTCGTGCTCGACGTCGACCAGATCAGCGATCTCGGCGCGTCCTCGGTGATGATCGGCGGCACCGCGAAGATCGTCGACGGCGTGCAGAACATCACCGCGACCGCGCTCAATCTCGAGATTGACAACGATGCGGCGCATCCGCTCACCGGGCCGGAGCTGTTGCTGGTCTCGCTCGCCGGCGGCCGCGGCGTCGTGGTCGGCGACGGCAGCGTTGTCCAGGCGATCGGGACGGTGCCGGCCGGCACCAGCCGCGACATCAGCTTCGGCGCCGATCCTGTCGCGCAGTACAATTCTCAGGGAGTTCTGACTGGATACACCGCAGGCATCACCGGCGACGGTTCGCTGTTGCGCGTCTCCAACGGCACCGTCGTGAACGTCACGCGGTTCTTCGTGCCGGGACAATACACCGGTCC
Source organism: Bradyrhizobium sp. LeoA1Lang (assembly GCF_055413685.1). NCBI lineage: Bacteria > Pseudomonadati > Pseudomonadota > Alphaproteobacteria > Hyphomicrobiales > Nitrobacteraceae > Bradyrhizobium > Bradyrhizobium sp. LeoA1Lang. Next base: position 41,852 of record NZ_JBVAPG010000021.1, read on the forward strand.
CGGCACGCCGCCGAGCAGCTCCGTGCCGCGGGGCGCGTTCTCCGTCGGCGCCGGTGCGATCATCGACGGCGGCAACGCGCTGACGCTGGACACCAGCGGCAGCGGCACGCTCGCGTCCAACGCAATTTTGAGAGCAGCGAACTATGACATCGCCGGCTCGGTCATCAACATCGGCGGCGGCTCGTCCGGCATCGTGCTGAACGATGCGGTGCTCGCGAACTTCAACGACGCGGTCTCGGTGCGCCTGCGCAGCGCGACGGTGATCAATCTCTATGACGCGGGCGGCCTGCGGATCGGCGATCCCTCCCATCCCATCGGCACGCTGACCTTCGACGGCGCGGGGCTCTACAGCGAGGGCGGCAGCACCACGGTCAGCGCCACCAACATTACGCTTGCCAACAGCCGCGGCGCCACCGGCAACGGCATCCTCGGGACCGGCGGCACGCTGACGCTGAACGCCACGGGAACCATCACCGAGGATCTCGGCGCCAAGAGCCTTGCCGGCTTCGGCCAGATCAATTTCAATGCCGGCCAGGCCATTGCCTTCAGCGGCAGCGGCAGCCTCGATACCGGCCCGGTCGCGGCCGCGGCGCTGACCTTCAACGTCGGCGGCGCCGTGATCACCAGCGGTGGTTCCGGTTACCTCAACAGCATCCCCGACGTCGTCATCTCTGGCGGCGGTGGCTCCGGGGCAACGGCGACCGCGTTGATGGGCGTGGCCGGCTTTACAGTTTTCTACGGTGGTTCCGGCTACAGCAACGGCGATGTTGTCACGGTCCTCGGAACAGACGCCAACGGAAACCAGGTAAAGGCCACCGGCACGGCCGTCGTCGATTCCAACGGCACGATCACCAGCGTCAGGCTCATCTCCTCCGGGTCCGGCTTCCCCGTTTCTTTCTACGACTCCCTCACTATCGATAGCCTGACAGGCGATGGCAGTGCTTCCATCGACGTTTCGTCGTACAGTGTCACCGGTGTGACCATCACCAATCCGGGGGCAGGCTACACCAGCATGCCCACATTCTCCTTCATCGATAATAGTGGCAGCGGCGGGAGCGGCGCGGCGGCGAAGGCTCTGGTCAACGCCACCGCCATCACCGTCACCGGTGGGGGGGGCGGCTATGTCAGTGCGCCGACCGTGACCATCAGCGGCGGCGGCGGATCGCAGACCACGGCCACCGCGTCGGTGTCCGGCCTGGTCGTCTCCGGGCTGAATCTCACCCAGGCCGGCACCGGCTATTCCAGCCTCCCGACCATCACTTTCTCCGGCGGCGGCGCCAGGTCGGCGAACATGCTGCTGTCCGCCCCCGTGATCGTGGTCAACGGCGGCGCGACCCAATCGGTCCTGACCTCAGGCAATGTGACGCTCGCCACCGGCGCGGGGACCGCGCCGGCCGGCGTCGCCACCAACATCGGCGGCGCGCTCGCCGTCAGCGGCGGCTCGATCACCGACAACGCCACCATCCGCGCGCTGTCCGGCAATGTCACCCTCGCTGCGACCGCGGGCGATGTCGTGCTCGGTGCGGGGGCTTTCATCGATGCCTCCGGCTCGCGCATCACCGTCCTCGATCTCGCCCAGGATGCGCCAGGCGGCAATGTGCGGCTGGTGTCGGCCACAGGCAACGTGACCATCAATCCCGGCGCCACCGTGAGCTTGGCTGCGGCCGGCAACGGCTTTGCCGGATCGCTGTCGGTCGTGGCCGCGAACACGGCGACCCTCGACGGCACGCTTGACGGCCATGCCGCCTTCAAGGATCTCGGCGGCGATTTCACGCTCGAGGCCGACCGCCTGGGTGGATCTCGTGTGCTGCCGCTGGGAGCGGGCTTCAGCAGCAGCTTCACGGTGCGGCTCGGCGGCGGCGACATCACCGTCGCCGCCGGCCAGACCCTGTCGTCCGACAAGGTGCTGCTGGTTGCGAACAACGGCAGCGTGATCGTGGACGGCACCATCGACGCCAGCGGATCGACCGGCGGCGAAATCGCGCTCTATGGCGCCGGCAGGATCGTCAATGGCTCGACCACCGGCGAAGGCGGCGTGAGGATCGGCGCGACCGCGGTTCTCAATGCCTCGTACGTGGCCGACGATCCCCGCGATCCGCTGTATTCCAACGGCACGTCCGCTCTGGTGCATAAGGGCGGCACCATCACCCTCGGCACCACGGGCACGCCGGACAAGGATGGCACCGGTACGATCACCCTGAACGCCACCCACGGCTACCAGAACGTGACCACATCGGGCGCCATTAGCGTCGCCGACGGCGCCATCTTCAATGTCAGCGGCGGCCCCGGCGGCGCCAACATCGACAACACCGGCGGCTCGGTGATCATCCGCGCGCCGATCCTGACCAGCGGCGGCGTCAATGTCGACTTCAAGGGCACCGTCATCACCAATGCCGACGCGTTGGGCAACGCAAGCGGCGGCGGCGTGGTGCTCAACGCCTATGCCGTGTGGAGCACCACCGACGGCTGCTCCCTGATCCCCGGCGGTTGCAGCACTGTCACCACGGTTGCGGCCTACAACGCGCTGACGCCGGAGCAGCAGGCACAGCTCCGGCAGCATTTCGACGGCATCATCGATCCCGCCGGATTCTTCGACGCCACCCTGACCAACGGCAAGCCGACCCAGCTCATCTTTGCCGCCGACGGCCTCTATCCCATCTCGACGATCGACCGGCCGGCGGAGGGGGCCTACATGCCCCATGTCGAGTTCTACCAGAACACGCTGCTGGGCTTCGTCAACAATCCGTTCAACGCGGATGCCGTGAAGGCGAGTTTCGCCGGGGCCAAGCTGCAGATCGCGGGATCCAGCGCTCCCGCGGTGGCGTTGTCGTCGACGTCCATGCTGCACCTGCGGCCCGGGATCGATCTCGTCAATCCCAGCTCGACCATCAACAACGGCAACATCACCGTCGCCAGCAACTGGAATTTCGGTGCCGGTGCGCCTCTTGGTGGCGCCGGCACCACGCTCTACTATCGCACGGGGGCGGGCGAGCCCGGCACGCTGGCGCTGCGTGCGCTCAACAACGTGCAGATCAACGCCACCATCAGCGACGGCTTCTATCAGCCGGTTGCAGGAACGCCGAGCAACGCGGCGGAGGCCTACGCACTGGAAACCGCAACGGCCGCCTATGCCGCCTATGAAGGTCTGTTCCAGGGCGACCTGCTGTTGTTCAAGGCTGATGCCGTTGGATTCCCGCCCGCCCCCTCGCTGGGGGACGCGGCGTTTTTCGGCCTCGATGGCACAACCGAGAACCTCAATCTGTTCAATTCACTGCAGTTCCACCTGCAGAAGCCGGCTCTCATCAGCGACGATCCAAACCTGCCTGGCGATCCGATCCTGCGCGCGCAGGTGATTGATCAGTATAACCAGTTCTATATTCAGTACGTGGACATGTATCACGCCTACCAGGTGGAGATCGTGCAGGGCAATACGAATGCTGCCACCATAACAGGGACACCGGCTGGAAGAGGCGCGTATTTCACTTATGCCGATGTATCGAGGGTGCTGCGGACCAATTTCTTCGTGACGGCGGTCCTCCCTCCATCCATCCCGGTGGCGCCGACCAAGGAGGTGAATCCCTACCTTTATTACAACATCAATGGCGCTGCAGCGGGGGCCGATTACGCATCGTTGTGGCAGAACTACTTCTTTGATGTCATCGATGCAAATTTGCAAAACAACGGCCGGCTTATATCTGGAGCGCCGCGCTCGCTGGACGCAGCCTTGAACGGCAAGCCGCGAACCCTTGACAATGTCGCGGGGATTGATGCTCAGTTCTGCTTGGCCTGCTTTGCGGTCACGCCGCCGTCCGCGCCGCTGGCCTATCTCACGCTGTTCGCTGATACATATGCGCCCATGCCCCCGCCGACGTTGCCGTTGCCGTCGGCGCTGCCACCGGCTAACCAGATCGCCAACAATCCGGCGATCTATCTGGGCATGCCGGTCTACAACACCACGGCGGCCATCGCGCTGATGCCGGTGGGCCTCGGCGGCAGCAAGGGCTCGTTCTCCTACGACTTCGTCGCCGGGGCGACCTTCAGGTCTGACGACACGCCCTCGGTCGATCCGAATGCGGTGATCCCGGTGTCGTCGCTGCCGCCGACCGTCACGGGGAATGTCACCATCGACGGGCATACGTCGTACAAGAATGTTTTGATGCCGACGCCCGATCCCTTCGGCAACCCCTCGAATTTGATCATCAACATCCCGACGCTGGTGCGCACCGGCACCGGCTCCATCACCATCGCGGCCGCCGGCAATGTCGAACTGCTCGACCAGGTGGCGCCCGGCGCGGTCTACACCGCCGGCGCAGCCACTGCGACGCCTGGGGACTTCAAGGCGCCGACATTGCCGAGGGCCTATACGGATACGCCGAACGGCCTCGTCAGCACCCCGGCGTGGGCCACCGGCGGTGGCGCGGTGACCGTCACCGCCGGCGGATCGATCATCGGCATCGAGATGCCGACCGACACCGACGGCAGTCAGACCGGGGTCGTCGGTGCCGCCACGGGACAGATGTGGAGCGACTGGTATATCCATTACGGCGTGTCGAACGGCAGCAGCGCGACGCCGTTTGCGGACTGCGCGGCCGCAGGATCGATTGCCTGCCAGACCGCGGCCTGGATCAACTACGCCACCTTCTTCCAGGGCTTCGGCGCGCTGGGCGGTGGCAACATCACGCTCTCGGCGGGCGCCGACATCGTCGACGTCGGCGCATCACTGCCGGAGACACTGGTGGTCGGCGGCGGCCTTACCGCGGCAAACGCGAAGGCGACCTACTATGGCGGCGGCAACCTCAGCCTGACTGCCGGCGGTGATCTCCTGAGCAGCAATTTCCTGGTCGGCCGCGGCACCGGCGTGATCCGGGTCGGCGGGGCGGTGCAGGCCACCACCAGCAATCCGCTCAACGGGGGCAGGCCGACCAGGGCGATCACGACGGACAACACCCTTGGAGTCACCGGCTCGTACGCGCTGCCGCTGCTGCTCGCGGTGCAGGACGGCTTCATCACCCTGAGCGCGCGTGGCTCGGTGACGCTCGGCAATGTCTACGATCCCGCCGCGTTGCCACTCAATGCGACGGTGCGGACCCCGTCCCAATACCTGCCCGGCACGGCTGGCGAATCCAATTCCATCTGGAGCAACCTGTTCACCAGCTATGGTCCCGGCAGCGGCATTTCGCTGACCAGCGTCACCGGCGATGTGACGGCGCTGACGGTGGCGCCGGCGGCGAGCACCGGGCTGTTCGCGGGCAAGGCGCCCAACCTGAACTTGCTTTCCAGCACGATCGGCCTGCTGCTGCCCGCCACGCTCGATCTGGCGGCGCTCAGCGGCAGCATCGTCTTCAACAGCGGCACCACGTCCATCGACGGCATCGGAAACGCCAACCTGGTGCCGTATCCGACCCTGAGCGGAGACAGCACCGGGACCATCAATTTGGTCGCCGCCGGCTCCATCGACCTCGGGGCGGGCCTGACGATGCCTGACATCATCAACGGGACCGCGCAGTATATCCACGCGAATTCATTAGAACTGGACTACGGCAACTACATCAGTCCGCTCGGGGGACCGCTCCCCATTCTGACCCAGGCATTGCACGCGAACGATTCCAACCCGGTCGTCATCGCGGCCGGCCAGGATATCGATGCCACCGGCACGGCGGGTAACCCGGCAGTTCTGAAACTGATCAAGCCGGCGCGGATCGAGGCGGGGAACAATATCTACGCGGCGACCGCCCCGTCGGGGGCGCCTGCGACCACCGGCAGCGGCGCTCAACTGAAGCCGTTTGTTTTCATCGGCCAGAACAACAACGCCTCCGACATCACCAGCATCGCCGCCGGCAATGATTTTGTCGGCGGTTCCTATGTCCTCTACGGGCCCGGCACCTTCGTGCTGCAGGCCGGCCATGACCTCGGGCCGTTCACGCCGTCGGTGTACGAGCCGTCGCAAACCTCTGGCATTGCCACGCTCGGCAACGGCAGCGCGCTCGGCAATACGTTCGGAAGTACGTTCGGCAACGCGGACCCCGTGAAGCCTTACCTGCCGGCGCAGGGCGCAGAGATCGACGTGCTGTTCGGCGTCAAGCCCGGCATCGATTATGCTGCGGCGATCAGCCAGTATATCGATCCGGCCCGTGCCGGCACCGGCGGCATCGACTTTCTCGCCGGCATTGCCGCCGCCCTCGGGCAGCCGCGCGGCGAGGCCTGGACCACCTTCCAGGGCCTGTCGCCGGCGCGCCAGCGCCTGCTGGTCAACCGCGCCTTCCTGGATTTCGTCATCCAGGTGGGGAAGGACTACAAGAATCCGTCGAGCCCCTATTTCGGGCAGTACGCCCGCGCCTATACCGCGATCTCCACCCTGTTCCCGGCGGGCCTGGGCTACACCGACAACAGGCTGAGCGTCGACGGCAATGCCGCGCCGAAGATCGCGACCGGCAAGCTCAACATCGCCGCCTCCGTGCTGGAGACCCAGATGGGCGGCGACATCAACATCGTCGGCCCGGGCGGCGGCATCACCGTCGGCCACGCCTCGCTCGACATCCTCCGGCCGAACCAGGAAGGCATCCTCACCCTCGGCGGCGGCAGCATCCGCGCCTTCGCCGACGATTCCATCCTGGTCAACCAGAGCCGCATCATGACCCAGCAGGGCGGCGACATCGGCCTGTTCGTCGCCAATGGCGACATCAACGCCGGCTCGGGGCCGAAGACCTATGTCTCGAGTCCGGCTGTCAGCGTGATCTGCACGGTCGTCGGCTACTGCTACACCAATCCGCAGGGCTTGATCACCGGCGCCGGTATCGCCGCCCTGGTCACGCTGCCGGGCCAGGATCCGACCAGGAGCAACGTCACCCTGGTCGCGCCACGCGGCACCATCGATCTCGGCGCCGCGGGCATCCGCGGCAATGACATCACGCTGGTGGCGCAGGTCGTGCTCAATTCCTTCAACATCCAGTCCACCGGCACCGTGACGGGCCTCGCGTTCACCCCGCCGCCCAACACCGCGTTGGCGGCCGTCAACAACAACGCGACCGCCGCTACGCAACAGGCCGGCCAGCCCGGGCCGGCCAAGCCGAACGATCAGCCCTCCATCGTCATCGTCGAGGTGGTGGGCTATGGCGGCAGCGGCGGCGATGGCGAGACGCCGAGCAGTAGCGGAAGTGGCGGTAATCAGGGCACGCCGAACACCAGCGACGACGACAGGCGTCGCCGGGGCGAAGCGCAGGAGTAGTTCAGCGCGTTTGGGGCGCCACCTTTTCGGATCATGCTTTAAGCGAGATCGCCGGGACAAGCCCGGCGACGCGAGAGTTCGGTGGGGGCCAGCCCGCGACGCCGAAGTAGGGAGAAGACCTGTCATGACCTCAGCCCAGCCAACACCGCCCGCGCCGTCAGCTCCATACGCCGACTCCGACCCGCTGACGGCGCTGCTTGCGCCCGAACGCCTCACCGCCGTGGTCGATATCGGCGCCAACCCGGTCGGTGCCGACCCGCCGTACAAGACCATGCTCGAGAGGCGCCTGTGCCGCCTCTACGGCTTCGAGCCGCAGCGCGCGGCGCTGGCCGAACTGAACGCCCGCAAGAGCGAGTTGGAGACCTATCTGCCCTATGTCGTCGGCAACGGCGAGCAGGCCCGCCTGCGCGAATGCTTCGCATCGGGCATGACGAGCCTGCTGGAGCCCGACCCGCACATGCTCAAGCATTTTCCGGGCTTCATCGAGTGGGGGCGGGTCGTCGCCGACTCCAGGATGGCAACCCGCAAACTCGACGATGTCAGCGAAATCGAGGCGATGGATTTCCTCAAGATCGACGTGCAGGGCTCGGAGCTTGCGATCTTCCAGAATGGGCAGCGGCGCCTGGCCGAGGCGGCTGTCATCCAGACCGAAGTCTCGTTTGTCCCGCTGTACAAGAAACAGCCGGTGTTCGGCGAGATCGACCTGGAACTGCGCGGCCAGGGCTTCATTCCGCACGCCCTGACCGAGTTCAACCGGCGCATGATCTGGCCGTTGCACGGCACCGATCCATTTGCGGCGATCCATCAGTTGGTCGAAGCCGACGCGGTGTATGTCCGCGATTTTACCCGGCCCGACACGATGAGCGACGAGCAGCTCAGGCATCTCGCCCTGGTGGCCCATCACTGCTACGGCTCCCATGATCTCGCGGCTATCTGCATCCAGCATCTGATCCATCGCAAGACGTTGGAGCCGGAAGCGGGCAGCCGTTATTTCGACATGATCCGCACCACCCGCGGCGGCAGCACGGTCCGCGACGCTGGCGCGGCGGAGCCGGCGAAGGTGTGAGGGGCGAGGGGTCTCTACAAATTCAGTGTCATCGTCCGGCTTGACCGGACGATCCAGTAAACGCCGAGTTCAGTAATAGAAATGAAGCGGTACGACGTGGACAATCGTACGTCTTGGTTCGCCGTGATCTCAATCATGGGTACTCTCGGTTACTGGATCGCCCGGTCCTTCGGCCGGGCGATGACACCGGTGGGGATGATGCGCGCGCGATAAGAAGTCGAAGCACTTCTGCAAACTCTGCGTAACAACGAAAAACGGCCGGCCTCATCGAGGACCCGGCCGTTGCCGTTTGTTGTCGCTGCGATCGTGATCCGCTGATCTCTCACCGGATCACGATCTCATATGCTTCCTTACTTCGCGCCGCCGGTGACGCCCTGACAGCCGTCGATCTGCGCACCCGACGGGTTGTACGCCGCGATCGCGCTCGGCAGGCCGCCCGCAACGCTCGTCGTCAGGTAGACGCTCAGGGCGTTGGTCGCCCATGCGGGGTCGAGTTCGTGGAAGCCGTTGTTGCGGATGACCTTCGCGACGTTCGGATCATACCCCGGTGAGTTGGCATTCGACGTCGCCGGATTGTAGGCCGGCAGCGCGTCGATCGATCCGCCGAACAGCCAGGCCATCCAGTTCTTCAGGACGGGCACCCGCGTGCCGGTGGCATCGCTGTAGCAACTGTAGACGTTGATGTAGCTCGCACCCGTGAGCGGATAGACATTCTCCGCCACGAGCGGGACGCCGATCACGGACAGATCGCTGTAGTCGACGCCGCCAATCACGGTTCCAGCAGCGTAGCGTTGCCCGTAGATATTCCAGCCATTGTAGCCGCCATCAAGCGCCGGAGGCGTCAGGCTGCTGAACGCCTGAGCGGTGCTGTCCGGCGTCGGGGGCACGAAGTTTTGACCCGACTGGCCCGGATGATAGACGCCGAGGAGGCGCTGCACTTCGTTCTGAACGCTGGCCGACAATGGAGCCGGGCCGGAGAGCATGACGCCGGCGACTTCCTCGGTCACGGTCGTCGCATAGGGCTGGGTGAAGTCGGCGCTGAGATAGCCGATCCGGCCGGCGAGAAGCGAGCCGGTTCCGATCTTGAGCGCCTGCTGGTTGGCGCCCTCGGCGTTGATCCAGCGCGGATCGGGCCGCTCGGAATCGTCGTCCACATCGTACGTATCGTTGTGGTCGTGATCGGCCTCGCCCTTCACCGCCTTGATGTTTTTGAGCAGGTTGCGGAACTTGCTCGAGGGCAGGTTGGCGGTGGTGGCGCCGTCGACGCCGACGCCGGTGAAGATCTTCTTGTAGTTGTAGGTGCCGGTCGGGTCGAGCAGCGGGCAGAGGTCGGCGAGATAGTTGGTCAGGATGTAGCTCGTGCCGGCGTCGTCGGAGCGGTAGACCACCTTGATGGGCAGGCGGCGGCTGGTATAGCTGACCGGGGTCAGGGTGCCGTTGGTGTTGTCGTCATAGAAGTGCTGGAACTGCTGCACACCGTTCTCGTCGAGATAGGGGATCAGGGTCGAGGTGTCGTTCCAGTCCGTCACCGTGGCCGAGAAGATCGCGCAGAGCTGCGCCGAGGAGAGCTGGATCGCGCCGCCGGCCTGGGTGTTCGGCGACAGCGCCGACTGGTTGGTCCAGGTCGCGCCAGTGAGGGAGTTCGCGGTGTTGACCGCGATGGCGACGGGCACTGCCATGGCCGGGATCTGGATCGGCGTGCCGACGGCCGCGGTGTTGAAGCTCACCGCCGTGCTGGTCTTCGCCGCGATCAAGAGGGTATTCTGCCAGTTGGTCGTCGGCAGGAAGCTGCCGAACGAGATCGTGGTCAGGCCGGCGACGGGGCTCGCCAGCGGCATGTCGCTGGCGGCGAAGTCGAGCCGCGGATACGGATAGCTCGAGAAATTGGCGTTGGCCGTGTCGCGATACGGCGGCTTTGCGGAGGGCTTGCGCACCAGCGCCGGCGCCGAGTCCGGGCTGCCGCGGAACAGCTGTTTCGGATCGTTGGCGATGTAGGCGCGCTGGCCATTGCCGGCGCCGACGGCGGCGAACAGGCCCTCGACCGTGGTCGAGAACTGCGTGCAGCTTGTCGGCAGCTGGTTCGGGCTCGGCGGCGAGAAGGTGAAGCCCGGCGAGAAGGTCTGGCCGTCATTGGCGAGGGTGGCGCCCTCGTAGCAGTCGAAGATCTGCCGCAGCGCCAGCGATGGCAGCGTGCTGCCGCCGCCGTAGAGGCCGGTCTGGGCCGCGGCCGGCTGCGCCGCGCCGATCACGGCGACGGCCGACAGCACGACCAGCGAGGTCGAGCCCAGCAGGCGCCCGGCAAAGGATCTCTTAGTCATCTTTATGCTCCCTGTTTCACGATGTGACGCGGCGTCGCGCGACCCGCCCATGGCCTCGGGACCGGAAAAGATCTTGTTCGATGCGGTGAAATGGATGGTGATGAAGAAGACCTTCGGGGAAGTCAGCAGGACCATGGGGCAGCAAGACGCGCAGGACCAGGCGGCCCTCCGCGCCGTATCGACAACGACGCCAGTGCAGTGCTCACATCCCTAAGACAATTTGAATCGATCCAAGGCGCAGCGATTTTCGCCTTATTTTTAGGGGTGCGCGACGTTTTCGCGGTGCTTGCGCAGTCGTCGTGTCGTTGTCATGTCCGCACTTTTTTCTCGTTGTTGCCGGGCTCGTCCTCAGCGACTTCGGCTTCGCCGAAGTCGCTGAAACAACCCCGATCAGGGAAGCAGTGCGTTTGACATCGTGATCATGGACTCAGTGCGTCCGTAAGCGAGGTCACCGGGACAAGCCCGGTGGCGACGAATAGAGAGTTAGAAGGCCTAACTAGAGGACAGTCGCGCACAAAAAACCGGGCGCCTCGATCGAGGCGCCCGGCTGAGTTTGTCGTTGAACGTCGTCGACGTTGGCTTACAGCGCGCCGTCGGCGCTGGCGCAGTTGGTGCCGGCTGTGCCGCCCGCGGCGATTCGTTCGGCGCTGGAGGGGCTCAGGTACTTGTTCCTGATGATGGTCGCGTAGGAGGCCGGCACCGGGTTGAACCCGACGTTCTGGATCACGCCCGTGAGCAAGGGGTTGCTGGCAGCGTAGTGCCAGGTCAGGTAGTTCGTCAGACTGGTGACGCGATTGACGGGGTCGGTGGGTTGCTCTCCCGCCGGGAGTTTGTAGCAGCTATAGAGGAACATGAACGCGGTGCCGCTGAGCGGATAGGCGTTCGCCCTGTTGGTGAGCGGCAGCACAGACTTGCCGGTCACGCTCACACCGCCCTGGGTCACCGAGCCGAAGACGTTGTTGTAGATGTTGAAGTCAACCCAGGTCCAGGTCGTCGCCGGCACCCGCAGTCTGGTGTCGGTCCACGCGTTGAGGGCACCGGCCGGTGTCGGCGCGATGAACTCCAGGGTTGTAGGTGTCGTGTTGTCCGGAACATAGATGCCGGCGATGCGCAGCTGTTCGTTCTGCAGCGCTGCCGAATACGGTGCTGTGACGGTCCCCCCCGCCGCGGTCGGGACGTTGGTGGTGTAGGGCTGGGAGAAGTCGGCGCTGACGTATCCGATCCGGCCCGAGTTGGTTGCGTCGGTGCTGACATTGGATGCCACGTTGCCGCTTCCCGTTTGGGCGATCCACTGCGACGTGACGGCCGAGTTGTTGATGTTGGCGATCAGGGTCGCAAAGCTCGTGCTCGGAAGGTTCGTGGCGCCGAAGATCGTCGCATACGTGGAGGAGATCTGCGGGCAGACGGCCTTGAGATAGTTGGTCAGGATGAAGCTCGTGCCGCTGCCGTCCCCGCGATACACGACCCTGATGGTCTTGGAGGTCGCCGAGTAAGGCTGCGCCACGCCCGAAGGGTCTTTGTTGGCGTCGTTGAAGGCCCCGAGCTGTGGCGTGCCGGCGCTGTCGAGGTATGGGACCTTGTTGGGAGTGGTGTCGTTCCAATCCGTCACCAGGCCCGAGAAGATCGCACACATCTGCGCCGTGGTGAGCTGGATGGCGGCGCCTTGGTTGGCTTGGGTGCCTGGCGTGGTGCCCGCGCCTGTGACCGCCGAGTAGACGCTGCTTATTGTTGTTGTTCCGCTAACGGTGGTCATCCCGTTCGTGTTGACGACGATCGCGACGTTGACCTCGAACGCCGGAACCTGGATCGGCGCGCCATAGGTGGTGGGGTTATAGGCAACAGCCGTCGAGGTGCCCACGGTGATAGCGGGGGCCACGCCGCCGGTGGTCGACCAGCTTTGCGCCGGGGTGAAGGTGAACGACACCGTCGTAAGGGTCGTGGCACCGGTGGCAATCGCCAGCGGCGAATCCGACATGCCGACGTCGACACGCGGATACGGATAGCTGCCGAAGATCGTCGCCGGAGAGCCCGTATTCGAATAGTCGATGATCGGCGGCTTGGCCGCCGGCAGGAACATGGTGGTGATCGTCGACGTCATCACCGAGCCTGCGGTCACTGAGCCGCTATACCACTGCTGCGGGTTGTTGGCGATGAAGCCGCGGGTGCCGTTGCCGGAGCCGACGCCGGCATACAGGCCGTTCACCACCGTACTCACGGTGCAGGTGGTCGGCAGATGGCCCGGTGCCGGGAAGCCGCCAAACTGGTAGCCGTCGTTGGCCGTGGCGCCGAACCCGAAGCCGACGGTGCCGCCCGTGTAGCAGTCGAGAATCTGCCGGAAGGCTTCCGAGGCGAGCGTGCTGCCGGCGAAGTAGATCGGCTTGGTGGCCGAGGAGGCGCCCGCGTTCGCGGGCACGGTGGCCGACGAGGCGAGCAGCGCGAGCACCGACGCGGTGCCGAGCAGGTATTTGGACGATTGCATTTTCATGTCTCAGGTCCTGTGGGGTTTGGTTTGTAACCAGCGGCGCGCGTCGTCATCCCGTCGTCACGAGAGTGCAAAGTAATGTTCAAGATTTGATGAAGTAATATTATGCATATCTGTCACAGTCACAGCGATGACGTATGAAGATTGCAAGTCACTCACGCGTCGAAGTTATGTCTCCGTCGTCGATGATTGGCTAACATCTAATAGACAACGTGAGCCTTGACCTCGCGCAGAGAAAATTTTGAGTCAGGTGTGGAAAAATAACTTGGCAATACTCTGATAAATGATCTATGGAATCCCGACCTGATGACCGTCTTCCGGCGGTGCCATCGACGCGGGAATTGTTTCAAGCGAGGCCTCCCACATGGAAGACAATTCAGGCGGGCGCCTCGCGATACGCGTGGAGCATGGCGGCCATGCAATTCTGGCACGGCCGGTGCCGTCACCATCCGCCGCAAGATCGCCCGCAATCAACGGAGGCGAGCGTCCGTCCGCCAATCTGCGGCGCGCACAGGAGCTGCACCAGCAGGGCGTCGCGCATGGGCAGCAGGATCGTTGGCGTCAGGCGTTGCGCGCATTCAACGAGGCGGCGCGGCTCGCGCCCGACCAGTCCGCCTTCAACTACTGCAAGGGTGTGGCGCTGTGCCGGCTCGATCGCTTCGACGACGCGCGCGAGGCGTTCATGGCGGAACTCAGGGTGACGCCGACCCACGCGCCGGCGCTGACCGAGATCGGCACGTGTCTGGCGCGCACCGGGCGCACCCGGGATGGTATCCCCTATCTTCAGGAAGGGCTGCGCCTGCTGCCCAACATGCCGCTCGCGCAATACAGTCTCGGTCTTGCGCTGCTCACCGAGAACCGGCGCAGTGAGGCGCTCGCGGCGCTCGACAAGGCGATCGAGCTCGATGCGGGCTACGTGGAGGCCTATCGCACACGCGGTCTCGCCTATGTGATGGACGGTCAGTTCGACAAGGCGGTCGACGATCTCCGCGCCGCCTCCACGCTCGACAGCCAGAACTACAAGGCGATCATCGAGCTCGGCGTGAATTTCGGGCTGGCGGTGCGCGACAAGCAGGCGGGGCGGCTGTTCGAACTCGCCGCCGACAGCGCTCCGACCGTGGCTCTGCCGCAGTACATGTACGGTCAATTCCTGATCAATCACCGCCAGTTCGAGCGTGGCTTGAGTTATGTCGATCGCGCGCTCGCACTCGATCCGCTGCAGGGCGAGCATCATGTCGCCCGCGGTTTCGGATTGCTCGGGCAGGGCCGCATCGAGGACGCTGTCGCTGCCTATCGGCGGGCGGGCGAGCTCGATCCTGCCAACCCCGGCTTCGCCGGAACGCTGCTGTTCGCGCTCCAGCACAAGCCCGGCGTCACGCGCGACGAGCTCTTGCACGCCCACAGGCGGTGGGCGACGCTGTATCGGCCGACCGCGCCCATGGATCGGCTGGCGTTTCCGAACACGCCGGATCCGACGCGCAAGCCGCGACTTGGCCTGGTGTCGGCGGATATGCATCGTCACGCCGTGTCGTTCCTGGTCCTGCGCGCGTTCGAGGCGCTCGCCGCGCTCGGCTACGAGATTTGCTGCTACAAGACCGACAGCAAGCGGCAGGACGACGATTTCAGCGAACGCTACAAGGAGATCTCGGTCTCCTGGCGCGATGTGTCCGGGATGGACGGGCCGGCGCTGGGGCAGCAGATCCTCGATGATCGGATCGATATCCTGTTCGATCTCGCCGGCCACACCGCCGGCAACCGCCTGTCGCTGTTCGCCACGCGCGCGGCGCCGATCCAGCTCGGCTGGGCCGGCTATGTCGGCACCGTCGGGCTCGACACCTATGACGGCCTGATCGCCGATCCGGTGGAAATTCCGCCGGAGCATGACGCGAGTTATATCGAGCGTCCGATCCGCCTGCCGGACTGCTACGTCTGCTATCATCCGCCCGAGAAAGCCCCCGAGGTGCTGCCGCTGCCGAGCGCGAATGGCGGCCGCTTCACATTCGGCTGCTTCAACCGGCCGGCGAAGCTCAACAGCGAGGTCGGCAAGGCCTGGGCGCGGATTCTCGAGCAGGTGCCGGATTCGCGAATCCTCATGGTCTATGGCGGACTCGGCGAGGCGAGCACGCGCGACGCCATCTACAACGTGCTCGGCCAGGGCGGCGTGCCACGCGAGCGTGTCGAGCTTGTGGGCGAAGCCGAGCAGCCGAAGATCTTGCAGGCCTATTGCGACGTCGACCTCGCGCTCGATCCGTTCCCCTATTCGGCGGGCGTGACCACGCTTGAGGCGATGTGGATGGGCGTTCCGACCGTGACCTTCGTCGGCGACACGTTCGCCGGCCGCCACTCCGCGGCCCACCTGACCGCAGCCGGGCTCGGCAGCTTCTGCACGACCAGCATCGACGACTACGTCGCCATGGCGGTCGACTGGACCCGCCGGCGTGACGAACTCGCCGACCTGCGCTCCGGTTTGCGCGCCCGCGTCGCCGCGTCCCCCCTGTGCGACGCGCCGCGCTTTGCCGACAACCTCTCACGCGAACTGATGCGGCTGTGGACCGAATGGTGCGAGGCCAAGACCGCGCGGGGCGCGGCTTAGGACAATTTACTCGTCGTCACCGGGCTTGACCTCTGCGACTCGGCGAAGCCGAGTCGCAGAGGTGACCCCGCTTAGGGGCGCACTGCCTTCCTGATCGGGATGGCCGGGACGAGCCCGGCCATGACGAAAAAAAGTGGACAAGCTGAAAGAAGGACCGTGCCGATGTTGAAAGCAGCGAGCGGCGAGGCGCTGGCGTTGGGGGCTTCGATGCTGAAACATGCGTCGGCCGAACGGCGGGTGGAATTCATCCAGACCGTCATGAACCGCGGCCTCGATCTCTATCAGAGCGGCCAGTTCGACAGCGCCGAGGTCTTGTTCGAGACCGTGGCATCGGAACCCACCGCGCGGCCGCGGGTCCAGCTCATCCGCGGCGTAATCGCGCTGCAACGCGGCGAGGATGAACGGGCGCTGGACTTGCTCGAGGAGTCGATCCAGCTCAACCCGGCTGATAGCGAGGCGCACGCCAATCTCGGTCTGCTGCTTCTCAAGGTGCGCCAGCATCCGCAGGCACTGGCCGCGTACGCCGCCGCGCTGACGTTGCAGCCGAACAATATCGCGGCGCTGTTTGGTCTCGCCCGTGCGCTGACGACCCTGGATCTGATGGATTTCGCCCACGACGCGTTCCGCGACACGCTGGCGTGCGCGCCCGACTATGCCGACCCCGTGGTCGACTTTGCCGTTCTGCTCAACGATATGGGCCGAAGGGACGAGGCGGTCGTGCTGCTGCAAGACGCGCTTGCACGGCATCCCGAGCACGCAAAGCTGCACGTGATGCTGTTCATCTGCCTGTTCGTCCGTGGCGACTGGCGGGCGGCGTGGCCGCACAACGAGTGGCGGCTCAAGGAACCGGAAGTCAGCAAGCATCTGTTGCCGACCGACCGGCCATGCTGGCAGGGCGAGGATCTCGCCGGCAAGACGATCCTGCTGCAATCCGAGCAGGGCTTCGGGGACACCATCCAGTTCGTGCGCTATGCGCCGATGATCAAGGCGCGCGGCGGCCGGGTGATCCTGCGTGTGCAAGGGCCCTTGCTGCCGCTGATGCGAACGGTCGACGGCATCGACGACGTCTTCGATACCGAGGAAGAGGCAGCGGCGTTTGATGTGCATGTGCCGCTCATGTCGTTGCCGCTGATCTTTGGAACGCAAAGCGATGCAGTTCCTGCGACGGTTCCCTACATCACGCCTGATCCGGACCTGGTCGCGCGGTGGCGCAAGCGGCTCAATGATAGCCTTGGCGCCCACTCCGGTCTTTCCGTCGGCCTGGTCTGGCAGGGCAATCCGGCACACCCCTACGACTGGCGCCGCTCGTTGCGGCTCGATCGCCTGCGGCCCTTGTTCGACTGCCCGGGCACGCGCTTTGTCAGCCTGCAGGTCGGGCCCGGACAGAACCAGCTGACCGAGTTCGATATTGGCATCGTCAATGCCGGTGCACAAATCGACGCCACATCGTTCGCCGATGCCGCGGCGATCATTGCCAATCTCGATCTCGTCATCTCCATCGACAGCGCCATTGCCCATTTGGCCGGTGCGATGGGCAAGCCGGTCTGGATTCTGCTCGCCAAAGGCAGCGACTGGCGCTGGCTCAGGGATCGTGACGATACACCCTGGTATCCGCAGGCGCGGCTGTTTCGGCAGGCCGAAGCGGGCGATTGGGGCGATGTGGTCGAGCGAGTGCGTGCGGAAATGTGGTCAACAGCCGGCGCCGCAGTGCCACTGTCGCAGGAGAGGATCGCGCTGCCACGTGCATCGGATGCGGTCCTCTGCGATGCGCTGTTCGTTGAGGGCTGTCGCCAACAGAAGGTAGGCAATCTTGGTCGTGCGAAGAAGCTGTTCGAGCATGTTCTTTCCCTTGATCCCGAGCATGGGAACACGCTGTGCAATCTCGGTGCGCTGGAGCTCGGTTCGGGCGACGGAGAGCTCGCACTCAGGCGGCTGCAGGTGGCGGTGAGGTTGGCTCCTGATCTCGCCCTGGCACGGACACTGCTGGCCGACGCGTTGATGGCCGCTCAGAAGACGGAACAATCGCTTGCCCAGTATCGCAAGGCGATCGAGCTCGCACCTACCAACGCGGATGCCCACGCCGCCTATGCCAGCGCCCTGCGCAAGCTGGGAGATGGCGAGCAGGCGGATATGCATGCCGATACGGCAAGGCGCCTGATCCATGAGCATTACAGCAAGGCGCTGGAACTTGCCCCCAATGATGACGCGTTGCACGCCGCATACGCCCTCGCGCTGTGCGAGCTCGGTGACATCGACAACGCCATGATGCATTTTCTGGCGGCGACCAAGATCAATCAGCAACAATCGGCGGAGTTCTACGAGGCGCTTGGGCGCGCCTGTGCCGCGCGCGGCAACTCGCAGGGCGCGGAAATCAGCCTGAAACATGCGCTTGCACTCGATCCGCAGCGTGTTACCGCCCATTGCGCGCTTGGCGATCTTTATTGTGTGCTCGATCGCCCCGACGATGCAGAGACCAGTTTCCGCGGAGCGCTGAGCATCGATGCGGGAAGTGCCGTGGCCTTGCGTGGCATCGAACGTGTGCAGACGTCGCACCGGACCATGGCCATCAACGGCATGTCGTGACATGCGCTTCGTTGCGAACGATCGCAGTCACGCTCGCGCAGAAGCTTGCACCGCCGACGGTATTTGCGGATGTACGATCATCGCCCCAACGAGCGCGGCATTCTTGCCGCTCGTTTCGTGCGCAAGAAATCAAACGTGTGTCATTGACTGTTGCGTAGTGCGTCACGAAACCAGCACGCGTTATGGTTTCATTTCCATGTCATCAACCTTGGCTAGAAACGGCGCGACCGAATTGAAGCGTGTCAAATGCCGCGGTTGGGGATGGGGCCCCTGCAATGAGCGACACCAATCGAACGGCGTTGCTCACGCTCCTCGTCGCAAGTTACGACGATCTCAAACAGCGTTTGACACGACGGACCGGATCCGCGGATCTCGCCAACGAGGCTTTGCAGGACACGTTTCTGCGCTTGAGCAAAGCGGACGGTATCGGACCCGTTCGCGATCTGCATGCATATCTGTTCCGAGTGGCGATGAGTGCCATCAGCAACCGGCGCGTTGCGGAGCGCCGCCGCCGTACCGTTTCGGAGACCGATGCGCTGTTCGATCTGGTCGACGACAGCCCTGGCCCGGAAAGGATTATCGAAGCCCGCTCCGAGATCAACGCGCTCAAGCAGGTGATCCAGGAGCTGCCCGCTCGCCGTCGGGAGATTCTCATGGCGATATGTGTTGACGAGGTGCCATTACGGCAGGTGGCGGAGCGGTTCGGCGTCAGCGTGCGCACGATACAGGTCGAGCTCAAGCAGGCAATGGTGCATTGCGCGGTTTGTCTCGAGCGCGGCGCGCGGATGCCGGGAAGCGCGTTCCAGCGCCGAAGTCCGTTCGGCCAGCGGGATCGCTCATCGCGAATTCCACTGAGCGATAACGATACGCTTGCCCGGCGATTGCCATTCGGCGGCGGCAGGTGAGATGTAATGGGGAGGCAGGCTCACACCGTCCGATCTGCCGAGGTGGCTACACCATGTTTGACGCTTGAGCTGCGAAGCCTTCGCCACCCGCATCGGATACTCTCAAATCCGAGATCAAGCCGCCTGCAGTCGTACGGCGTAGTCGACCAACCAAAGGGCGGGACACAGGAAGGCTCCAAACGGCAGTTTTGTCGTGCGCTCGACGGAATGGTCACGCAGCCGTGTCAGCAGCACGGCGATCAACGCGGCGCCGGTTGCCAATGCGAAGCACAGCGGCACCATGTCGAGCGGGAGCCACGCGCCGATGGCGGCCGCGAGCTTGACGTCGCCGAGCCCCAGGCCTTCGCGCTGCCGCAGCCATCTGTAGGTCCGGCGCATCAGCCAGAGTGCCGCGGCAACCAGGATGGCACCGCCCAGTGCGGTGGTCAGCGCACTCCAGCGATCGAACGGATCGAGCACGGTCGTGGCAACAAGCCCTGCGAAGAGGGCGCTTCCGGTGACGATGTCGGGAAGCAGGAAGTTACGCGCGTCGATATCGGCGCCGGCAATCATCAGTGTGCCGAGAACGGTCGACGCCAGCGCGTGCGGCCATGGCAGCGTTGCAGCGGAGACCAGCGCGACGGCCGCAAATCCGCAAAGCAGCACGGTGCGGTTAGGATGCAGGGCCTCCGAAGTTACATCATCATCGGCGTGCTCGTCGATCGTCATCGTCGCCTCATGTCGCTTCGCGCTGTGGAAGAACCTGCCGTGCGGGCCAGGCATGTCGGAGCTGTGCAATGCTAGCGCACGAAAACAATGCGACTGCGACAGCAGCCGTGCCGCCGAACGATTTCATGACCTATCTCGTGGGAAGGGGCGCGTTGCGCGATGGCCAGAGGGAAGACGGAGCGCGTCGCGTCCGTAACGGCGACGGGTCGGCTGGCCATACCGACTGGAGTGCCGTCACCAGGCTCACGCCTTCGGCACTGGCCGACGAACTGGCCAGTTTCTATCGATGCGACCGGGTCCGGCGCGACGATCTAGTCGAGGGGCGCTTCGCCGGCGGTGAGATGTCGACGCGGTTCCTCAAGGAGGAGCGCCTCTTCCCTTACGCGACCGCGGCCGGAACGTTGCGTCTCGCAGTGGCCGCTCCGATCGACGATGAGACGTTGCGAGCGGTCGAACTCGCGCTGCGCAGGCCGATCGTGCTTGCCGTGGCGACTGCCGATGATTTGGAAGCCGCGCTTTCGTTACGACTCGAGCCCGATCAGCCGAGCGATACCCCGCAAATCGGGACCGGCGCAGGCGAGGATGATCTTGACAATTTGCGCGACCTCGCGCGTGGCGCGCCGGTGGTGCGGGCGCTCGATGACCTGCTGCGCCTGGCGGTCGAGCAGCGGGCGACCGATCTGCACATCGAGCCGGCTGGCAATGCGCTGCAGGTTCGGCTGCGCGTCGATGGCATGCTGAAGAACGTGCCGGCGCCGCCGATGAGCATGGCCAAGGGCATCCTGTCGCGCCTCAAGATTCTGGCCAGTCTCAACATCACCGAGCGCCGCCTGGCGCAGGACGGACGCGCGCATATCGTTGTCAGTGGCAGCGAGATCGATCTGCGGGTCGCCACCATGCCGACGATGCATGGCGAATGCGCCGTCATTCGCCTGTTGCGCAAAGGGGCAGGCCTGGTATCGCTCGACCAGATCGGCCTCAGCGCGCGTGACGAGACGATCCTGCGCAAGGCGTTGCTGGCACCTTATGGAATGGTGATCGTCACCGGACCGACCGGATCGGGAAAGACCACCACGCTTGCGGCGTCACTTGCGGTGATCAACGAGCCGACCCGCAAGATCCTTACCATCGAAGATCCCGTCGAGTACCAGATTTCGGGCATCAACCAGACCCAGGTGCATCCAGGCATCGGGCTCACTTTCGCATCGGCGCTGCGTTCGTTCATGCGGCTCGACCCTGATGTCATCATGGTCGGCGAGATGCGCGATTCCGAGACGGCCCATATCGGTGTCCACGCTGCGCTGACCGGCCATCTGGTGCTGACGACGCTGCACACCAACACCGCGGCTGGCGCCATCACGCGTCTGATCGACATGGGGATAGAGAGCTTCCTGCTGGCGTCCTGCGCGCGGGTGATCGTGGCGCAGCGGCTGGTGCGGATCCTGTGCGATCACTGCAAGGAAAGCCACTCGCTGTCAGCGGCGGATATCGTCGCTGACGAGCGCTATGCAGCGCTTGGCATCGAGGCCGGCGAGGTGGTCTGCCGGCCCAGGGGCTGCGACTGGTGCGGCTTCACCGGTTTCCGCGGACGCAAGGGCGTGTTCGAGATCATGGAGATCGGCACGGCGCTGCGACGGTCAATCGGCCCGAAAACCGACTCCACCGACCTCGAAACCGCGGCGCGGCGCGAGGGCATGACCACGATGACCGAGGACGGTATCAACAAACTACGCGCCGGGCAGACCACGCTCGATGAAATCTTCCGCCTGACCACGAGCCTGTAGGGCGATCATGCCACACTACCGCTACCGCGCGTTGACCAAGGCCGGCGAGATCATTCTCGGTGATGTCGACGCGCCCTCGCGCGAGGAGGTGCTGCGGCGCATCGAGTATCTCGGCCACTTGCCGGTCGAAGCGGAGATCGCGGGCGGCGGCGCGCGGCGCAGCGGCATCTCAAGCAGCGGATTGCCGCGCCCGCGCGAACTCACCACCTTCATGCGCCTGCTGGCGCTGCTGCTGCGGTCCGGGCTGACGCTCGAAGCTGCGCTGCAGACTCTGGAGGACGACACCAACAAGGCGGTAGCCCGCTTCGCTGGCGGCCTGCGCTCGGCGGTCTCGGGTGGCGACGGCTTTGCGGAAGCGCTGGAGCGCCACGACTCCATCATCGAGCCGATCTACATCGCCATGGTGCGGGCGGGCGAGGCGTCCGGCAAGCTCGAGGTGGTGCTGCGGGCGATCGTCGAGGACCGCACCCGGCGCGAGCAGTTGTCGCAGCGGATCAGCGCGGCGATCCGCTATCCGATGTTCCTGGTCGGGTCGGCGCTGCTGATCCTGTTCTTCTTCTTGCTTTATGTGGTGCCGCAGTTCGAGTCTGTCTTCACGGAGCTGCGCGGAAAGCTCAACGCGGGCGCCGCCTTCGCGCTGACGATGTCGACTTGGCTACGCGCCAATCTCGACACCTTCCTCGGCGTCTGTGCCGCCATGCTGCTGGTCGGCTGGCTGATCCTGCGGCAACAGGGGGCGCGGGCGTGGCTCGTGGGTGCGCTCGCCTCCATTCCCGGCGTGGCCGGGGTGATGAACGACCGTCGCACCGCCCGCTTCGTTGGCACCCTGGGGCTATTGGTCGAGAATGGCGTGGCGCTCCCCGCCGCGCTGAAGATCCTGCGCGACATCATTACCGAGCCGCGCTACGCGGCGGCGGTCGACCAGGTGCACGAGCAGGTCCGCAACGGCCGCCGCTTCATCGAGGCGCTCGCCGAGAGCGATCTCGTGCCGCCGCTTGCGGTCCGCATGCTGCGGGTCGGTGACGAGACCGGCGACCTCTCGGCGATCGCGCAACACGCCGCACAATTCTACGAGCAGCGGCTCGCCATCGGTCTCGACCGGTTGATGGGCGCGATCGGGCCGATCACCATCATCGCGGTCAGCATCGGTGTCGGCACGCTGATCGTATCGATCATGAGCGCGCTGCTCAGCATCACCGAGCTTGCGATGTAGGGGCGGCCGATGGCGCGAGCAGGCATCAACGATCGGCGTGCGGGCTCGACCCTGATCGAGGTGATGGCGGTGATGCTGATCATCTCCATTCTCGCCACGCTGGTGGTGACGATGGTGCCCGGCACCGGGCGGGCGAACATGAAGGCGCTGACGCTGCAGACCGCGGCGCTGCTGCGGCGTGAACGGCTCGCGGCGATTCTCACCGGGCAGAGTCGCAGCGTTTCGCTCGATGCAAGGGAGCGGCGGCTTGTTGGGGAGAGCGGGGTTATCGCGATTCCCCGCGACGTGGTGCTCGATGTGGTCGGTGTCGACGCGCGATGGTCGGGACGGCAGGCGGTGGTCCGGTTCGAGCCGGACGGCGCCTCGACCGGCGCGGTGCTGAAGTTCTCGTGGCAGGGAGTGCGCTATGAGGTCGATGTCAACTGGTACAACGGTCGCGTGGCGATCGATCTGCCGTGACCACGCCGCCGCGCGCGGAGGGTTTACGCTGATCGAGGCGCTGGTCGCGATGGCTCTGCTCTTGGCGTTCGTGTCGGTGCTCGGTCCGCATCTGTTTTACGCGCGCCGGATCGCCGACAAGCTCGACGGCCGCATTGCCGCGCAGACGCTGCTGCGCGCGATCCTCGATGCGCCCGTCGACCGCATTGCGCTCGCGAAGGGGCCGCGCGACGGCGAGACGGCCGGCCTGCGCTGGACGGTCACGGCCGAGCCGATGTTCGTCGACGCCATGGTGCCGCGGGAGGGAAGCCTGATGCAGACCGTGGTGGACAAGTCCCAGGAGAAACCGAACGAGCCCCCCGCCAAGCGCCGGAGCTGGATCGCCTACCGCGTGAGCGCGAAGGTGTCGTGGGGGCCCGGGCAGGTGGTCAGCGCCGAGACGCTGCGGCTGGGACCGAGGGACGAAGAATGAACGTGACCGCGAAACCAACTCTTCCGAAACGCGGCCTGCCGAAATCAACGCTGCGCGGCGTGCGGGGTTTCACCCTGATCGAGGTGCTCGCCGCACTGGCGATCGGGTCGGCCGTGATCGTCGCGACCGCGGCCCTCATCCACAACGTCGCCCTCAACTTCGATCGCCGCACCGGCGTGGTGGGCCGGGCGGACCAACTGCTGCTTGCGATCGAGCGCCTGGCGGCGGATTTCGGCGCGGCGCGTCTGGTGCCGCAGTCTCTCGCTCCGCAGTCCGCGGGCGGTGGCAATCGGAGGGCCGCCTTCGTCGGCGGGTCCACCGAAGTCAGGTTCGTTGCGGCCGGCGGCACCGTGGCCGGGCTGCAGGGCGAGGAGGTGGTCAGCCTGACCGTCGAGGAGCGGGATGACAGGAGCCAGCTCGTGCGCCGGCGCGCGCCATGGCCAGGGCCGCGCATGCCGTTCGAGAACGTCGCGCTGCGCGACCCCGTTCTGCTGCTCGAAGGGAAGGTCGAGATCGCGTTCGCCTTCGCCAGCCTTGCGACGGACGGGACCGTGACCTGGAGCGACACCTGGAGCGGGCAGCCGCTGCCGCCGCGCCTGGTGCGGCTCTCGATCCGCGACCGCGCGAGCGGCGCCGAGCTCGTGCCCGCCGTGCAGTTTGCGCTCCGTGCCGATGCGCCGATCGGCTGTGCGCGGCCGGGCGCCAAGGCGACGTGTCTGACCGGCCGCGGGTCCAAATCGGCGAAGGAGCAGCCGGCGAAGGAGGCCGAGCCTGCGAAGGACCAGCCGGCGGGGGCGCGCGGATGAGCCGCCGAGACAACCAGCGCGGCATGGTGCTGCTCACGGTGCTCTGGGCGATCGCGCTGTGCTCGGCGCTGGCAATGGCGACGTCGACCACGTTTCGCAGCCTCGTGGGGATCGTCGGCATCGACCGCGAGCGTGTGCAGGCCGATGCGCTGCTGACGGCAGGACTTGAGGCCGCGGCCGGCATGGTGGCCGCCATGCGCGATGCGCCACTGGTCGCGCGTGGCACCACCATTACGCTGTCGACCGGACAGGTGCGCGTCAGCGTCAGCGACGAGGGCGGGCGCATCGACATCGGAAAGGCGCCTGTCGAGTTGCTGGCGTCGCTGTTGCGCTATGTCGGGGCGGAGGATGACGACGCCACCGTT
This sequence comes from Bradyrhizobium sp. LeoA1Lang, assembly GCF_055413685.1. Classification (NCBI taxonomy): domain Bacteria; kingdom Pseudomonadati; phylum Pseudomonadota; class Alphaproteobacteria; order Hyphomicrobiales; family Nitrobacteraceae; genus Bradyrhizobium; species Bradyrhizobium sp. LeoA1Lang. The sequence continues at coordinate 66,810 of NZ_JBVAPG010000021.1, forward strand.
TTGGCCAACAGGATCGTCGATCTGCGTGGTTCGGATCGGCAGGAGCGGCGGCCCAACGAGGTGGCGAAACAGCCGGCATCGGCCGCCGCCAAGCCCGATCAGGAGATGGCCGAGTCCGATGAGGCGGAGGCCGGGTCCGATCAGCGGGCCGCATCGGCCTCTCCTGCACCGTTCACCGATGTGCGGCAGCTTGCGAGCATTCCCGGAATGAGGGCGGACTGGATGGCGGCGATAGTGCCGCTGATCACCGTGTATGGGAGCGATGGCGTGAACCCACTCACCGCACCGGTCGCGGTGCTCCAGGCGCTGCCGTTCGTCGACGCGCCGCGGCTTGACACCTTCCTCGAGATGCGGCGCGCGCCGCTGGTCGATCCCGAGCGCCTCGCCTTCCTGCTCGGGCCGACGCAGAAGTATCTGAAGGTTCAGCGGCGACAGGCCGTCGCGGTGGATCTCGTCGCTGGAACTGTGGGCGGATACACGGCCAAGGCCAAGGTCTTCATCGTGCTGCTGCCCGACGACAAGCAGCCGTATCGGGTTCTCGCCTGGAACCCGTTGTCGCCGGGGGTGGCAACGGACACTGTCATGCTGATGGGGGCACGCTGATGCGTATCGACATTATTATGGGGCGCTGGATCGACATCCTGGCCCGCCTGTGGCTCGGCTGGCAGGAGCGCCGCCGTGCCCGCAACTGGCTGAAGGTCGCCCAAGACGGCAACAAACAGGACGGCGACAAATGGATCGTTTCTGATGCGAAGAGGACGGGAAGAACAACGTCAGTCATCGTCCCCGCCGGTGGTCCGCTGCCCGACGACATCGCCCGCGCCGCGCAAAACCGCTTCGTGATCCTGGAACTCGCCGCCGATGAATTCGTCGCGCGCCGGATGAGCGTTCCCGCTCAGGCCCGCGACCTGCTGCCCGGCATCGTCCGCAACCAGATCGAACGCCTGTGCCCCTGGCGCGCGAACCAGGCCGCCTATGGTTTCGATGTCGGACCGAGCGAGGATGCGGCGAGCCTCGACGTGCGTGTTCTCATCACCTCGCGCGCGGTGCTCGACGAGGCTTGCCAGCGTCTGGGTGCGCTGGGGTTGCGGGTCGATCGCGTGGTGGCGAGCGAGCGTCTTGCCGACGCGGCTATCCCCGTCGTGCTGTGGTCGCGGCTCGCCGATGCGACCGACAAGAGCCTCGCACGTATCAGCCAGACCATTGGTGGCTTGATCGCGGCCACCGTCTGCATCACCCTCATCGTGAACGTCTGGGGCTTCATGACTGCAGCGTCCGCGGACAGCGAAAGCGAAGATGTCGGGACGCGCATCGCGGCGCTGCAGCGCCAGATCAAGGGCGCTCTCCCCCGGCAATCGATCTCTTCGCTCGCGCCTCCCGAGCGCGCGTGGGCCTTGAAGGAAACGTCGCCCGTGGCTGTGATCGTTGTCGAGGCGCTTTCCCGTGCGCTCCCGGATAATTCTCATCTCACTGAGCTCAACCTCGACGGTGCGACGCTGCGCATCGTGGGCTTCGCCGACGACGCGCCGTCGCTGATTGCTCCGCTTGAGCAGTCAGGACATCTGAAGGATGTGCATTTCTTTGCTCCCACAACACGCGGCGCCGACGGCACGCGCTTCATGTTTCACATCGAGGCGCGCGTCGAGGCGCACGCCAGGATCGACGGAGGCTAGGCCATGCTGAAGCCGAATCTGAACCTGAAGCTCGATGTCAGCCGCGAGCAGATTTTCGCCGTGGGCGGCTTTTGTGCGTTGCTGATCGTCTGTACGGTTGCGGTCGCAGCAGCATTGCAGACGCGTAGCGAGGCCTTGCAGGCGCTCGCCGACCAACGCGATCAGCTTGCGAGCCTGCAGGCGCGTTCACGGTCGGTCGCCAATCGAAGCCGGCAGACTCAGCCCTCGGCAGCTCCCGCGCTCGCATTCCTGGACGCGCCCACCAGCGGGCTCGCCACTGCGCAGTTTCAGGCCTATCTGTCTCAGCTCGTGACGGATCAGCACGCCGTTTTGGTCTCGTCAGGGGTTCCGCCGGCGGATCGCGATGACAAGGGCGATATCATTCGGGTGCAGATTACGTTGAATGCCACGCTTCCCAACCTGCAATCCCTGCTTTATCGCCTTGAAAGCGGCGCTCCCTATGTTTTCGTCGATGCCCTCTTGGTGCAACCGAGCGGTTCCGGCGAGCGTGCAAGTGCCGACCCCGTCTTGAAGGTCAATCTGAACGTGCATGCCTTCTGGCGTCGGAAAACTGCTTGAACGATGATGCGATCGGCGGCCGCAAGAGAGGCGGGGATGGACGAGCTATTCCGCGGCAGCTCGCATCTCGCCGCGGAAATAGGCAATCGTCTTCTCGAGCCCGCTTCGAAGCTCGATCCGCGGTGTCCAGTCGAGCACGGTGCGGGCAAGCGAAATATCCGGCTGACGCTGGCGAGGGTCATCGGAGGGCAGCGGCATGAACACCAATCTGCTCCGTGATCCCGTGAGCGCAATCACCTCTTCGGCAAGCTCACGAATTGTGAACTCACGCGGATTGCCGATGTTGATCGGGCCCCTGAAATCATCCGGTGTGTTCATGGTCCGGATCATGGCCTCGATGAGATCGTCCACATAGCAGAAGCTGCGGGACTGGTTGCCGTCTCCGTAGATGGTGATGTCGTCGCCCTTGAGCGCCTGAACGATGAAGTTCGACACCACGCGGCCGTCGTTTGGATGCATGCGGGGACCATAGGTGTTGAAGATTCGTACGACCTTGATCCGCAGGCCATGCTGGCGCCAGTAATCGAAGAACAAGGTCTCGGCGCAGCGCTTGCCCTCATCATAGCAGGAACGCAGTCCGATAGGATTAACGCGGCCCCAATAAGCCTCAGGCTGCGGATGAACTTCGGGGTCGCCGTAGACCTCGGAAGTCGACGCCTGGAGGATTTTCGCTTTCACGCGCTTGGCGAGCCCCAGCATGTTGATCGCGCCGTGGACACTGGTCTTGGTCGTCTGCACCGGATCGAACTGGTAGTGGATCGGGGAGGCAGGGCAGGCCAGATTGTAAATCGTATCCACCTCGACATAGAGCGGGAAAGTCACATCGTGGCGCATCATCTCGAAGTGCGGGTTGCCGATGAGATGCGCGATATTGGCCCTGCCGCCGGTGAAATAGTTGTCAACGCAAAGCACATCGTGGCCTTGCTCGACGAGCCGCTCGCACAAATGCGAACCAAGAAATCCGGCGCCGCCGGTCACCAACACCTTTGCCACGTTACTCTCTCTTCATGTCCGAAGCCGATGTTGATTGCCAGCTCCACGGCCGTCGCGTTGCCGGAACGTAGCCGGCGACATGGGAGCAATCGCCGCTCTGCGAGCCGAACACAGTCCACTGCGTCACCTTCCAGACCTCGCTGCGGCGCAGTGATGCCCCCGCGATGACGCAGCTATTCCGGGGCGCAACCACGAATTGGATGTCGTAACAGCCCGGCCTGACGCTGGAGACCGTGAAAAATCTGGAAGGCGGCAGCGCTTCGGTAAACAGGTCTGGCCCCCAATGCCGCGCCCCACATGGCGATATATAGAGGTGCTGCAATGGAATGTTCGAAGCATTGACGATGGTGAATTCGGCGGCAGACGCGGCAGAAGAGAGTAGCGCCGCGATCGCAGTCACAACGAGCTGTCGATAAGGCATGTGATGCATGTGGGGTGACGCACTGCGGCCATTCATTGCAGTTCTGCCGTGTGAGCGGATGCTGAAGCATAGCGTCGGTACCATTGCAGATTTGTGGCGTTTCGCGTTGTAATTGTCTCGCGCGCTGGATGCTCAAGCGAATAAATACGTGCGATGAGTGTTCGCAAGATGATGATGGTGAAGGCGTAGGGGTGATTGAAGCGAGGTACCGACGAGCCGCTCGCGGACGGAGACGCAAGCGCTCGCTGGGCTAACGAGATCAAGGTCATCGATGTGGGAAACGTTGGCCGCCGCCCGGCCGATAGGGCCTGTTAGACGGCTGTCATATCTTCGGATATAAAAGCGCTCGCGCATCGCCTACGCCGCGCTGAGCAGCGACTGGTCGGAAGGCTTAGAAATAGGACACTGACCAGACCCTGGGGCAAAGCGAAGTGGGGCTATGACGGCAATTCGATCATATGTCGCGGATGCTTGTGCTGTGACCGATGGGAAGACGGTCGAACGTTCTCGGGGGCAACGACATCTCACCTGGATTTGCGTCCTTCTGGTAATCACCGGCGTATGCGCAGCCATTGCCGAAGAACATCGGGCTGCCACTGTGTCGGAGCCGATCGGGTTTCATATTCCCGCACAACCGCTTGCCATTGCACTGCAGGCTTACGGCGAGCGAACCGGTGTTCAAGTGCTTTATGAGAGCAATTCGGCGACTGGGCGAAAATCTGCGGCCGTTGAGGGCAACTTTACGGCCGAGCAGGCGCTGAACCTGCTGTTGGCCGGAACGGACTTGAAAGTCCAGTATACCCGTCCGGACGCGATCACCCTTGCTCTACCATCCGCGACAACTGGCGGGCCTCCCGCCAGCCCGCTTGGTTCTGCGGATTTGTCATTGGGGATGTTGAGGGTGCGGGCCTCGAATGACGGCGACGATGTCGGCCGGCTTCACGATTATAGTGAAAGTCTGCAGATCGACATTCAAAAGGCCTTGCAAAAGAATGTCAGGACGCGAGGCGGCAGCTATCGGGCTGTCCTTGATCTCTGGATCGATCGGTCCCGCACGGTTCAGCGCACCGAACTGTTCAGATCGACGGGCGATGTCGAGCGGGACGCCGCCGTGGCGACGGTATTGCGTGGTCTCACCATCAGCCGGTCGGCGCCGGCAAACACGCCTCGGCCGGTGCGTATCGTGATTGTAGTGAAGCCGTTGCAATGAATGTCGATGGCCCCCGCGGATAGGACGGCGTACCTGCGATGGGCTCGGCAATCTCGTTTTTGATGCAACGTGGAGCGCTGGTGTTTGAACCGTCCTGATCTGTGAAGCGAGATGCCATTTGTGATACGGAAGCCGCACCCCCGCTTGTACCCTGGGGAGGATTCAACCTTTGTCATAAATGTGTTATCCGCCGCCGCTACGAGGAGCCCACCGGTAGTAGTCCGGTCTGGATATCGAGCTGGCGTCTGGGGGGGCCGCGAGGCGTGGCTGGTGTCAATCGAGTACGGCTGCGGGGGCAGCTCGTCGAGAACTACGACGAACTGGTCAAGAAGCTGACGCGCCGTCTGGGGTCTTCGGACTTCGCCTATGAGGCCCTGCACGAGGCGTTCCTGCGGCTCGAGCGGGTGACTGATGCGGACCCGGTGCGCAGTCCGTCCGACTATATTTTCCGCACCGCCATCAACATCGCCAAGGATACCAAGAAAGCTCTGAACCATCGTGTCAGCGCATCGGAAGTTGAGGCGTTGCTCGATGTGTGCGACGACGAGCCGGATCCCGCCCGGGTTGTCGAAGCACGTTCCGATATTGATGCCTTCAAGCGTGCGCTGGCCGAATTGCCCGCCAGGCCCCGCCGCGTGCTGCTCGGCATCGGCATCGAGGGACGGTCTGCACACGACGTTGCAGTCAGTCTGGGCGTTAGCGTGCGAACGGTAGAAAGTGATTTGAAGCTGGCCTTGAGCCACTGTGCAAATTGTCTCGATTATACATTGATCCGTCGTCTCGGTGGCCCGCGCCCCCGTTCGTATTGAATTTGCTATCGAAAAATGCGCGGGCCGAAACCGCACTTGTCGATCATCGATGTTTGCTGCAGAACGGTGCCTTCAGGCCCCGTCTCATCCGGTCGCCGCGTCGAAAGCTGTGACCTGTTTTTTCAACTTTCGCGGGTTTTTTCTGCGGGATAGCGGAGTTTCGATCGTCTATCGAATAGAGAGAGTTGTCGCTTGGATCCGGTAAGTATATCCGGGAGAGGTTCGCGGGGGAATGCTGAGCCGATCAAGCACACGTTCAGGTCGAAACCGCAGGCAGCGCCACTGCATCATTCTCGACTATGTCATGTCCAAGCATCTGATGCAGGTGTTCCCGATTGTTTCTCCTGATGATTTGCGTAAAGGTCCGTTGCAGTACCCGGATGCGGATGGAATCATCTATATAGTCTCTCATGCACGTCCAATACTATCGGCAGGTTTGGATTTGGGGAGTAGGGCAGTGAGCGAGTCATCGTGACCGTGCCGAACCGCCCACCCAAATCCAATCCGCTGCTGGACGAGGCCCTTGATTGGGTCGTTCGCCTGAAAACCGACGAGCCGACGCGGGCAGACGTGGACGCGTTGCAGCGTTGGCGTGAGCAAAGCCCGGCACATGATGCGGCATTCAAGAAAGCAGTACAGCTTTTTCGCATGGCGAGCGTCGCCGCCCGGGAACTGGCCGATGAGCAGCAGGCCTCAGATGTCGTCGTAACGGCTTCGCAGCCGCCGCCCCGGCGGCTCACGCGCCGTATCATGTTGGGAGGGGCGATTGCGGCCGCTGCCGCCGGCTACATGATCGTTCGCCCACCGCTCGGTCTGTGGCCGTCGCTCGAAGAACTCTCGGCCGACTACAGGACCGGAAAAGGGGAACATCGCAAGGTAGCGGTCGCGCCCGACGTTTCACTGGAGCTGAACACCCAAACCAGCGTCGCGCTGCGCTCCACGTCTGACGAGACCAGGATCGAACTGATTTCTGGCGAGGCTTCGGTTGCGGCCAAGCTGTCGCCATCCAAGCCGCTCGTGATGTTGGCAGGAAATGGACGCATCAGCGCCTCGCAGGCGGATTTCAATGCGCGCTGTCTCGATGGGTTTGTCTCGGTGACCTGCCTCGACGGCGTCGTGACCGTTGAACAGAACGACAGAACGGTTCAGCTCCACAAGGCCGAGCAGGTCACCTATTCCAGCGCAGGGCTGCAGCAATCCGTTCCGGTTGATGCCGTGCAGGTGACGGCCTGGCAGGCTGGGCTGCTGATCTTTCGCGACCGCCCACTGGCAAGCGTGGTGGACGAAGTGAACCGATACCGTCCCGGAAAGATCATCATCGCCAATGCGGAGCTGAAGCGCCGTCTCGTCAACGGCACGTTTCAGCTCGACAAGCTCGGGAATTTTGTCGACCAGGTCGAGCAGCTATTCGGGGCCCGGATCACCTCGCTTCCCGGCGGGGTGGTACTGCTGAGCTGAAGGCCCGATCGCATTCGGCCGCAAACGCTGATTTCCTAACAAATGGATAAGTTTCTTCTACGGCGTGCAGAAATTTTTGCACGTTAGCACTCGCCCAGTCGTCGTGTGAGTAGGCGTCGTTGTCGCGGTGGTCCCGCCGCGACGGCGGACGCCTGCGCGAAATTGGGCGAACGTCTGTGCGAAGTGGAAGTAATCTCAGAGATTTCAGACATCGGGTGCAATCCCGGGGTGGGTCGCGGTGGTCGGCCGTGGCGATGATCACTGTTGGCATTGTGGTCGGCATCGCTCCAGCAGGCGCCGCGCCGCAAAGCGCGCAGCAGCCCGCGAATGCGGACAATGCGCCTGCGCCGGCCGCGGCGGCGGCGCAGAGCGCGGCGCCGGCGCAACGCTTCGACATCGACGATTTCGCGGTGCAGGGCGCCGACAAGCTGCCGCAGATCGACGTCGAGGAGGCGATCTATCCGTTCCTCGGTCCGGGCAAGAGCGCCGACGATGTCGAGAAGGCGCGCGCCGCGCTCGAGAAGGCCTATCGCGACAAGGGCTTTCAGACCGTGAGCGTGTCGGTGCCGACGCAGAATGCGCTGCGCGGGGTCGTCATTCTCAAGGTGGCGGAGCTGAAGGTCGGCCGGCTGCGGGTGAAGAATTCGCGCTACTTCGACATCGAGCAGATCAAGGACCGGGCGAAATCGCTCAAAGAGGGCACGCTGCCGAATTTCAACGATGTCACCAAGGACATCGTCGCGCTCAACCAATGGCCCGACCGGCGGGTGACGCCCGCGCTGCGCGCCGGCGTCTCGCCGGGCACGGTGGATGTCGACC